>JACCQV010000232.1 GCA_013813945.1 Deltaproteobacteria bacterium
GCTCGGACGCGACGAGCTCGACGCGCGGGTGGCTGTACGCCCAGCGCAGCTCGCCGTCGTTGCCGAACCCGAGCACGTAGCGGAAGTAATGGATCGCGTAGCCATCCTCCGTCAGCTTCATCGGGCCCGTCGTCGTCGGCTCGGATGACCACAGAACGCGCGAGCGATCCGCGGCGGTGTACGTCTGGTGGATGGGATCGTACGCATCACGCCCATAGGTCGTGCGCTCGAGCTGCGCGGGGATCTTGACCTGGCCGTAGCTCGCCTCGGTGCGCTTGCCGGACGCGCTGCGTTCGTCGAGACGAAACACGCCCTGCTTCGACCCGTAGTACGCGACCTGACTCGTCACACGGAGCATCGAGATCTGTTCGTCGATCCCGCGCACGCGCGTCAGCTGCTTACCGGTCCTGCCGTCGACGATCGTCAACCACTGCGCGAGGAACGGCATGTAGACGACGCCACCATGTGCGGACGGTGCACCGAGCTGTCCCGAAGCATCTGCGCTCCACAGCTCTGCACCCGTGGAGCCCGAGTACGCGCTGAGCCACCACGTGCCGCCGTCCTTGTTGGTGACGTAGACGCGCTCGGCATCTGCAGCGACGCCGATGAAGGTCCCCGCGACGTTCGTTTTCCAGCGGGGCGCGCCGCGGCTCTGATCGCGAGCGACGAGCTGCTTGCCCTCGAGTGCGACGATGAAATCGCCACCGACCGCGATGCGCGACTGCACATCCGCATCGGTCTTCCACAGCACGCTGCCGGCGGCGAGGTCGTAGGCGACGATCGTCTTCGGTGAGCCTGCCGTCAGCACGAACGCGCGCGGCTGTCCCGACGAGTTGGTCGGGGTCGCCGTCAACGGCAGCTGGCGTTTCGCGAGCGCCTCACGCAGCGCGTACTCGTTATTCTCGTCGGAGGACAGCCGGAACGCCGCCTTGCCTCCGCACGCGGAGGTAACTGCGAGCACGGCGATCAGCAGCGCACGCATCACTTGCCTCCCATCCGGGCTTCGACCATCAGGACCGCTTCCTGACGCGATGTTCGCGCCGGCGTCTTCGGCGTTGCATCGATATAGTCGGTCAGCGCGGCAAGCGCCGAGGCATCCTGGATCTTGCCCATCGCGCGCACGATCTCGACCTTGACGGCGTCGGGCCCGAACTCGGATCGCTTGAGCATCGCAGCGAGTGCGATGACCAGTGTCGCGTCCGGCACCTTGCCGAGCTGCTCGGCGAGCTTACGTGCGAGGTCGGGGTCCGCGAGCGCGGCGAGCGCGCGGGCCGAGGACTCCTCTCCCTTCGCGAACAGCTGCATCATCGGCTCGATCGCGAGCTTGATCTTCGCGCGTCCTGCGGCGTTCGCCGACGCGGTGCGAACCGACCCGACCGGATCGCGCAATCCGCCGACGACGACTGCGTGTGCCTTGGGATCGGGATAGCTCGCGAGGGCGTTGATTGCAGCGCTGCGCACGGCCGGATTCACGTGGCCGGCATAGCGGCGCAGCGCCAGGACGTCGGGTGGCGCTGGATGCAACACGAGCGCATCGATCGCTGGAACTGCGACGGCGGCGTGCAGTCCGAGCGCGAGTGCTTCGAGCAAGCCGTCGTGTGCGGCGGGCAAGGCGCTCGCGCCCAGTTGCTCGGCGGCCTTCGCCGCGGCCTGGACGTCCGTACCTCCGAGCGCGGCGATCGCCTCCGCCGAGACATCGACTTTCTTCGCGGCGCCCTTGGCAGGCCCCTTCTTCGCGGGTTGCCCCGTCGCGCTGCTCGAAGATGCGATCACGATCGCGATCCCCACCCACAGCCATCTGGCATGCGTCATCTGGTCCCTCGTGACGTCGTCGTACCCAAAACCCGGTCGACATTCAACACTTGGGGTTCTCCATTCGCTACAACAGCGGCGTGGATCCAGCCGTCTTGCCGATCCTCGCGTGTCCGCGGTGCCGGGCCGGAGCACCGTTCCGCGACATCCGAAACGCTCGCTGCTCCTCGTGTGGCCTCGAGCCTGCGCTCGCGGCTCCGGGAGTGCTCGACCTGATCGACGTCGCGATCGGCGGCGAGCCAGTTCCGACCAATACCGAGCAGCGGCTCATGGAGAGCGACGTCGTCGCGCGGATCTACGACCGGTTCTGGCGCCCGACGTTCGTTCGCCTGTTCGCCGGAAAGGGCGCAGGCGCGTCGGTGGGCGGTCTCGCCGGCGAGCTGTTCATCCACAAGCACGGGCTCTCCCTCGACGATCGCCCCGGCCCGTGGCTCGATCTGTCGTGCGGGCCCGGTGCGTTTGCGCGCGCGCTCGCGGCGTCGGCACCCGGCGCGCTGATCGTCGGACTCGATATCTCGCGCGCAATGCTCGAGGTCGCTGCGCAGCGGACCGGCGGCTACACCAACGTCGTGCTCGTGCGAGCCGATGCGCACGCCCTGCCGTTCGTCGATGGTGCGTTCGGCGGCGTCAACAACGCGGGCGCGCTCCACGCCTACGACGATCCCGAGCTCGTGTTCCGCGAGATCCGCCGCGTCCTCCGCCCCGGCGGCCTCTACGTGGGTTCGACCTTCGCAGAGGCACCGACGCTGCTCGGCCGACTCGCGGCGCGCGCAGCTGGCATCCGCCGGTTCGAGCCGAGCGAGCTTCGCGCGTGGTTGCAGCGGATCGGCTTCGCTGACTACGAGGACGTCCGCCTCGGCGGCGCGCTCGTGTTCCGCGTCCGTCGGCCCTAGAGAAACACGATCGAGATCGCGGCGAACGTGATCTTGCCGGCCTCGACGGGCACGACGTGATCGCCCATGTAGTCGCCGATCAGCGTCACCATGCCGGCCGTCGGATCGACATTCGGGAACAGGATGTAGCGCCCCCCGGCCCCGGCCTGCCAGGTGAACGTCCCGGGGCTGCCCTCGTCATTCGCCGCCTGCACGGCTCCATGCGAACCGCCGCTGAGGGTGAGCTGGGTCCGATCGCCCGCCATGTACACGAGCACATGCGCCTTCGTCGCGTCGTAGGTCAGGCCGCGCGACGTGAAGAACGTCGCTCCGCGTGCCGGGGTCCAGGTGCGGAAGCCGATCGGATACAGACTCGACAGTGCGCCGACCTCGAAGTACGCGATCGCATCGACGTGTGTCGCCGGAGCATCGACGTCGAACAGGTAGCTCGTCGTCGAGGACGCGCACATCTCGAACCGTCCGTTCGGCGAGGTCGTGTCGGTCGCCGTCCCCCCGCGCTGCGTGAACACCGCGTTGTTGATCCCCGCGAGTGCTGCGGACGTCGAGTCCAGATCCAGGAGCTCGCCGGTGACATGGCGGCCGACCGCGCACGGCCCGTCGACCGGTGCGTCCGCTGGCGCGCTGTCGATCGGCCGCGCGTCGATGGTGGGATGAAGGTTGTCACCGCACGCGGCGACCGCGAGGACCAGAACCAGAGAGCGCATCAGAAGGCTCCTGCGACGAAGGGAATCGCGAGCCCCGGCTGCGGCGCGAGCTCCGGCGACAAGGTCGTGATCGACAGGGCACCGAGCGACCACCGTCCATCGGAGTGGCGCCCGACGATCGCGGCGGGCGCGTCCTCGACCTGCGGCGCGCCATGCACGTCGAGACCGACGTCCAGGTTTGCCGTCATCCGGAACCCGACATAGAGACCCGCCACGAGGCCGATCGAGGACAGCGCACCGACTGCGCGCTCGTCAGCATTGCCGTCGCGATCGTAGATCGCCGCGTACAGCAGGAATGGCGCCGCGCCACCGGCGGCTGCAACGCCGGCCACTCGCAGCATCCGACGCTGCGTGGTGTTCGTCTGTGGCCCGGCGACCATGCCGACGGCGAAGCCAGCAGCGGTGCCGAGGATTGCGTTGACCGAGTACGCCTCGCCCTCGGCGGGTTGCATCAGCATGCCCATGGTCAGGCCGCCGACCGCCCCGACACCGGCGAGCGTGTCGACGAGAGCGACATCGCCGCGCGTCATTCGCTGCGTGCTCGCGAGCGCAGCTCCGCCGAGAAGCCCCATCGTCGATCCGATGCTGGCGCCGACGAGCACGTGGCGTGCGCCGGTCGAATCCACGCCGACGGCATCCGCGAACAGGCCGCCGAGTACGCCGCCCCACACGCTGCCAGAACCGGTCGTGCGGATCTGCGCCTCGGTCCATTCCCGCTTCTCGATCAGCCGTGGCAGGTAGAGGCCGCCGACGAGACCGGTCGCGATGCCGACGGGGACCGCGCCGGCGACCGGCGTTTTCTCGGAGAAGAACGAACCGATCGTCGCGCCGAGCAGGCCGGTGTACAGCGCACCATGGACGCGCGCCGCAGTGCGCGCACCACTGGCGCCCGGCACCTCGGGCTGCGGCGGAATCGCGGGCGGCGCGACAGGCTGCGCCGGATCCTGGATCGGGGTCACGTCCACGCTCACGTCGGGGTTCGTCGGGTCCGGCGCGTCGGTGATCCCGAGCTGCTTGTTGACGAGCTTGATCAGGAACCGTGCATGTTCCGCAGCGGCGCCCTTCGGGCTCTTGACCAAGGCCTCGACAGCGAGCTGCTTCGCATCCACGAACACGCGCGCGTCGAACAGCTGCTGCGCGCGCATCACGAGGTCGAGCGCGATCTGCTCCGCGAGCACCGGATCGTCGGGGCCTGGTGCCGGCGTCGGGTTCGAGGGCGTACCGGCGGGCGCCGGCGTCGGCCCAGGTCCGTATGGATCGGCTGGCTGCGCAGGCCCGTACGGATCCGCCGGCTGCGCGCTCGCGACCGAGATCGCTGCGATCAGGATGGCGAGCGTGGTGCGCGCGAGCATCCTACAACCAGTATCACGATCGCGTCGGAGCGAGCGGTCCGGGTCCGGGGTCCGTGCGCGGGCCCACAGGTCCGGTATCGACCCCTGGCTTGCGCGGCGACTCCTTCCAGGTCTTGCGATACAGGTACATGAACACGACCTGGATCGCCGACAGGATTGGAACGGCGAGCAATGCACCGACGAGCCCGTAGCTGTGCTCGCCGAGGAACAGCGAGAAGATCACGAGGACCGGGTGAATCTTGGCTGCGGTTCCGATGATCTTCGGATTGAGCAGGTTTGCCTCGATGAAGTGGATCCCGATGATCCACAGGCCGATCGCGAGCCCGCGGACGACATCGATGCCGGCATCACCGGAGACCAGCGCGACGAGCACGATCGGGATCGAGGAGAGGATCGATCCGAAGATCGGGATCAGCGTCAGCAGCGCGGCGACGACGGCGAGGATCAGGCTGTACTTGATGTCGAAGATCAACATGCCGACGTAGGTCAGCAGACCGTTGATCACACAGATGATGAGCTGGCCGCGGATGACGCCGGACAGACCGCGATCGATCCCGCCGATGATCACGTCGTAGTCGTCGCGCACGTTGTGAGGGAACAGGCTGCGCAAGAAGGAATGGACCTTCTCCATGTCGATCAAGATGAACGCGCCGATCATCAGCGTGAAGAAGAACAAGAAGATGCCGCGAATGAAGCCGGTGACGAGCTTCTGACCGAGCCGCACGAGATCGTTGAGCTGCGACTGCAGTCCGATCATCGCCTTCTTGACGTACGCCCGGAGCTTGTCCTCGAGAGTCGCCGGTTCCGGCGGTGTCTCGTTGACGGTGAGGTGATAGGCACCCTCTGGGAGCGGCTTGAGATCGATGCCGTTGGGCGCGAGCTGCAGCGCAAACCGCCCATCGGGGAGCGGGGTCATCGTGAAGGCGGTCCCCGGCGGCAGCGGGACGTCCGGCAGGATCTCGTGGTCCTCGGTCGCAGGTCGCACGCCGACGAGCGACGGGAAGCGCAGCTCGAGCCAGCGCGCCAGCTGCGGCGTGTACTCCTCGTTGACCTTCTTGTAGAGGCCCGGAGCCTCACCGCCGAGCCGCGCTACATCACCCGACAACCGCGGGACGAGCAGGAACATGAAGCCGACCACCGCGGCGAGGAACACGAGGTAGCAAGTGATGATCGCCAGGCCGCGCGGCATCCGACGCGTGCCGTTGCTGCGCTCCGACATCCGGCGCACGAGCGGCGCGAGGATGTACGCGATCAGGAACGCAAACACGAACGGCAGCAGAACCTTGCGCCCGAGGATCGCGACCAGCAGGACAAACAGCGGGAAGCCCCAGCGGCGCAGGAACGTCCGACCCACGCCATCGACACCGAACAGCGTGGTCGACTTGGTGCGGCCCGTGGTCGTGGTCGTGCTCGTGCTCGTGGCGCCCGAGAGCATCGGATCCGTCGTGGTGCGAGGCACACCGCCAGACGGTGGCTCTCCGGGCGGATCGGCCGGCGTCATCGGCGCGGGTATACCAGATCAACGCAGTGGCGGGACGCAGCGGGGGCTAGCGATCCGCGCCGCGCCGCCAGGTACTGGAGACCCAGCCACCGACGCGGCCCAGCAGAGATCGCCGCGTTCCCGCCATCGCCAGCTCGTCCTCGGAGAGGCCCGGATCGAGCGTCGGCGCGGGCAGCGTGCCGTCCGGCGCCGCTCCGAGCAGGCCATCGGGCCGAGACATGCGTGTTGCCGCTCGGCGCTCGCGCGAGGGCGCGGGCGGAGGCTCGATGCCGGTCTCCATCCGCAACGAGGCCCACCGCCGGCACTGCCCGCAGCGCCAGCTGAACGCGCCCGGTCGGTTGCCGCAGTGGTCGCACTGCCAGCGTCCGCGCAAGGTCCAGGCGAGTGCGCCCTGATCGGAGACGAGCACCTCGAGCGCACGCTTGAGCTCCGCCGGCTCGGTACTCGCCAGCGTCAAGCGCGCCGTCGCGACCCGCGCTGCGAGCGCCTCCGGGAACCGGGTCGCCAGATCCGTCGCCAGCGCAAGCTGCGCCGCGGCATCTGCGGGCGGAATCAGCTGGGCACGGATCAACGCGAGCTCGAGGCGCGGTCCGGTCGCTGCTTCGACCTCGGCGAGTACCTCGAGCACGCGATCGGCAACCGAGGCGCGCGGCAGGATCGAGGGGACGAGCGCGACGCCATCGACCGGGGTGCGGTTCGGCGCACCGGTGGTCGTCAGCACGCCGCCCGTCGTCGCGAGGGCAGTGCTATCGGCGGTCGAGTCGGTCGCGGCGCTCGGCTCACCGGCGACGAGTTGCGGCGTACCGCCTGCGGGCGTGTCCGCGAGATCGTCTCGCGTGGTCCTGCCGCTGTCATGGGTCAGGCCCTGCTCCGCCGCGATCAGGCCCGGCAACAGGTGGGGGGCGAGTGCTGGATCGGCGATCAACGCCTGCCGCAACCGCTCCTTCGCACCGCGATGATTGTCGCGCGCCGCCGCGAGCTCCGCGGCCGCAGCGAAGAAGTGACCCGACTCCTGATGCTTCTGCGCCGCCTTGAGCAAGTTCTTCGCGGATTCGAGATCGTCGCGGGCGAGTGCCGCCTGCGCAGCAGCCACGAGCAGGTGATGCTCGCGCTCGCTCGTGTCCTCGTTGCGCCGGCGGCCGAGTCGGTCCCAAAGCTTCGCCGCGTCGTAGAACCGCGCCTGTTCTTCGTACAGCGCGGCGAGTGCGCGCAAGGCTCCCTCGTGCGCAGGCTCTTCGAGGAGCACCTCCTCCATCGCGCGAGTCGCCCGACGCGGCATGCCCGCCGCACGGAAGTCGAGGCCGAGCTCGAACATCGCGCGCTGACGCAGCTTGCGCTTGTCACGCTCGCGTACGGCGAGAGCCTGGTGGACCCGGATCGCTCGCTCGTGCTCGCCCTTGCTGCGAAACATCGCGCCCAGCGCGAAGTACGGTTCGACGTCGTCGACATTCTCCTCGACCACGGCGCGCAGCTCGCTGACCACGGTGTCGTGATCGCGCGCGATCAGGTGCGAGAGCGCACGCATGTACGACCGGCTGTGCCTCGCCGTTCGGCGGAGCTGGCGATCATCGGGGACATAGTAGCGGCCGATCAGCACACCTGCGGCCATCGCACCGAGTGCGACGAGCAGGAGGACGAGCGCCGCACCCATGAGCCGACCTTACCTCAACGAGCGTCGATGCCGTCGTCGTCGAGCGCGCTGTCTGTTCTCATGACGCGCGCCGCCTGGATGTTCGGCGCCTCGGCCGGCAGATCCTCGAGTGGTGCGGGTTCGGTGAACGGGAGATTCCGGAGCTTCGCGAGCTCCTTCTCGAGGCGGGTCACCAGTGACTCGTACTGCCGCCGCCGCCAGACGTAGAACATGCTCCACAGGATGATGGTCGCGAGGAGTGCCGCCGACGCGAGCCATCCCCCGATCAGGGCCGGCAGCCAGACTTCATGAGGACGATCGCCGAACAGGTCGGTCAGCCACGGCGGGATCGAGACCGGGATCCAGCCGTTGTTCGCGACGAGAAACAGGCCGGCGATCACGCCAAGTCCAATCATCGACAGGATCACCGTCGCGATCGCGATCAAGCGGAGCCAGCGAATCACGCCGTCATCGTACTACGGCTGGTCGCAGTCCGCGCAGCCGTACAACTCCCCACGATGTCGCTTCGAGGCCTCCTTGCGCTTTGTCGCACCGTCGATCGAGTAACCGAGCACGAGCCCGAGGAACCGGGTGCCGGCGAGCTCGCGGTAGGCAACACCGAGGAAGTACCCGTTACCGGACGGCATGCCCCAGTCTTCGTAGTGACGGCCGACTCGAAGACCGAGCGTCGCGTCGAGCTCGTCCGCGAACGGAATGCTCGGCGCGGCGCTCTGCCGTGAATCGGCCCCGGCGACGTACGAGGTCCGCACGCGGGCGAGGAGCCTCAGTCGGCCGTCGCCAATCTCGGCATTGAGCTCGAGCGGCAAGGTCACGGCATCGTCCAGCGTACCGACCGCGCCGCTCGCACCGACGCCGGCACCTAGCATGACCACGCCGGTGCGGCCGAATCGCGCCGAGACGCCGACTGGGAACACCGCGACGTCGTACGCGAAGCCGCCCGCATTCAGCGAGCTGCCGGCCGCCAGATCGATGCCGATGTGATAGCCGATCGTCGAGCTCATCCCGACGAAGCCGTGCAGACGGAAGCCCGCGAGCACCAGGTCCTGCGCCTCCGTCTCTCCGCGTGTGTCCTCGATCCCGTGCAGGCCCGTCACCTCGTAGTGCAGCAACGCGCCGCCCTGGAGCTTGTCGAACGGCCGCGCGTCGGCGACGCCGGCGGTCAGGAGCACGACCACGATCGCCGCTCTCATCGGTCCGCAAATCCGATCCGGCCGGGACCGAGTGGAATGATGATCGCGGGGGGCCACAGATCGATTCCGAACGACAGGTGAAGAATGTGAATCTCGACCCCTTCGCGGAGCCCGATCTTGAACCCCGCGATCGGGGTCGAGACCTGGATGCCGGTGCGCTCGCTCGAGATGCCCGCGCCGAACACCCCGCGCCAGTCCTTGCCGATCGCGGTTGCCGGCAGGCTCGCCGCCAGCTTGCACCTCCGGAGCACGACGTCGCCAAACGTGTTGCTGTTCGGGCCGGGGAAGAAGTAATCGCGCTCGATCTGCTGCTTGATGCCGGGACCGAGCTTCTCGATGCAGGCGGCCGCGCGTTCCCCGGCCTCGCCGCGCCACACCCCGTGCAAGATCGGATCGACATACGGCGGGTGCGTGCTGAACGGGTCGGTCTCCGTCCCGCCGCCGCCGACCTCGAAGATCGTCCACTCGGTCTGGCCCTTGTGGCGGACCGCGAACCACGGATGCCGCGCGATGTCGTTCATCGGCCGGCCAAGTCCGCCGGTCAGCAGCGCGACGGTGGTCTCGTCGTTGCCCGGCATCGTGAGCGAGCGCTTCGCGATGATGCAGCCGGAGCCCAGAGCACACGCCGCGAGCAGGACGACGGCTCTCATGCTCCTGGAACGCACGAGCCACCCAACGTGCGCAGGATTTCTGCCTCCGGAAATGAAAACGGCCGCCTCGAGAGGCGGCCGTGGTCGCAGACGGTCGGTAGACCTACTGCGCGTCCTTCGGCTTCAGCTTGTCGAGCTTGCCGCGG
>JACCQV010000252.1 GCA_013813945.1 Deltaproteobacteria bacterium
CGACGGCCACACGTTGCTGGTCCGCATCGTCTCGATGCTGACGAAGATGATCGCATGAGCCGCCTACGCCGACGCCTACGCTTACGCCAACGCCGGATCAACACAGCCGAACTCTGGGGTTAGTGACAGAACTTGCCGCTGCCGAACGATGGGCAGCCGCGCAGCGCCAGGACATCCATCGTGGTCGCGACGCCGACGTGAATCAGCACGCCGCCCCAGATCGACTTCGTGCGCATCGCGATCGTCCCGAGGATCAAACCCGCGCCGATCGCGCCGATGCTCTCGGCCATCGGCTTGCCGTAGTGAATCATGCAGTACGGAACGATCATCACGAAGATCGCGTTCGCGCCGAACGCCTTGCGCAGGCCCTGCAGCAGGAAGCCGCGGAAGAAGAACTCGAGCGAGATGAACTGAATCGCGTAGAGCGCCTCCCACGACCACAGATCGAACTGCGAGCGATTGGCCATCCGATAGAACGGATAGGTGTGGCGGAAGGTGTTCGTCGTCGAGGCCTGGATCACGGCAGGAAGGATGAGCAGGAACAACAGCACGTAGATCCACAGGTGTTTGAAGAACCCGCGAATCGAGACGTGGTACTCGCGCAGGTGCTCGCCAGGCAGCAGCAGGATCACGACCATCGGCAGCAGCACGTATCCGAGCACGCGCCAGCCCGACCACCACACGAAGCCCCACAGCTCCCAGTACCGGCTGCGATCGTTCGGGAACAGGCGCATGTACGTATCGTGCCCGCCGACGTACTCCTGGAGCGTCAGCGAGATGCTCACGGTGATCAGGATGGCGAGGACGGTGAGGCTCGTGTTGCCCGCCTGGGCCGGATCGCGCACCGTCTCTCGATCGATCGCGCGCCATTGATCGATCGATAGCGCCCGCAAACCGCGGCGCATGTCGCGATCGATCAGCACCGCCGCGACCGTCCAGATGACGGCGAGCGCCACACCGCCGCGGTACGTCCAGCTCGTAACAACGACGACCTGCGCGAGCGCCCAGAGTGCCGCACCCGTGACCGCACTCACGCCGAAGAACTTCCCGATCGCGCGCCACCACCACTCGTCACGCGGTGCGGGCTTGCTCGCTCGCCCTGAACGACTGGTCACGCTACTTTGCCTTGCCTACGATCTCGGCCGCCTGGCGGAGGCGGCGGCGCGTGATCTCCTTGCCGAGCACACTCATGGTCTCGAACAGCGGCGGCGAAGCCTTGCGAGCGGTGACCGCGAACCGGAGCAGCATGAACGAGTGCTTGGCCTTCCAGCCGAGCGCCTCGGTCCACTTGCGTGCCTCCTCCTCGAGGACTGCCGCCGTGAAGCCCTCGCGCGCCTCGATCTTCTCGATGTAATCGAGCAGCGCCTTGCCGACGTCTGCCGGCGTTGCGTCGGGAATCTTCATGTCCGCGAGCACGGGCGTGTAGTCGAGATCGCCCGAGTAGAAGTACTCGATCGCAGGGATCAGCTCGTCGAGCTTCTTGATGCGCTCGCGGACGAGCGGCAGAACACGAATCAGGTGCTCCTTGTTGAGCCGCCAGCTGATCACCGCGTCTGCCAGCTGCTCGTAGTCGAGGTCGTGGATGTACTTCTCGTTGAGCCACGTGAGCTTGTCGAGGTTGAACACCGGGCCACCGAGCGAGACCTTCTCCCACGCGAAGGCATCGACCATCTCCGCGAGCGTGAACTTCTCGCGGTCATCGCCGAACGACCAGCCCATGAGGCCGAGGAAGTTGAGCAGCGCGTGCGGCAGGATCCCGACGTCACGGTAGTAGTTGATCGAGACTGGGTTCTTACGCTTGCTGATCTTCGACTTGTCCGCGTTGCGAAGCAGCGGCATGTGGAAGAACTGCGGCGCCTCCCAGTCGAACGCCTGGTAGAGCAGCACGTGCTTCGGCGTCGACGAGATCCACTCCTCGGCGCGGATCACGTGCGTGATCTGCATCAGGTGATCGTCGACGACGTTCGCGAGATGATACGTCGGTAGTCCATCGGACTTGAGCAGGACCTGATCGTCGATCTGATCGGCGTCGATCGTGACCGGGCCACGCAGCTGATCGTGGACGACGACGGAACCGGTGAGCGGTGCCTTGAGGCGCACCACATGTGTCTCGCCCTGTGCGGCGCGATTGCGGGCCTCCGTGGGATCGGCATCGCGGCAGTGGCGGTCGTAGCCGGAGTTCTTCTTCTCGGCCTGCTGCTGGATCCGGACCTTCGCGAGGCGCTCCGCCGTACAGAAGCAACGGTATGCCTTGCCAGCATCGAGCAGCTCGCCGGCCGCTGCCTTGTAGTGATGCGCGCGCTCGCTCTGGCGGTACGGCGCGTAGGGTCCGCCGACATCGGGGCCCTCGTCCCAGCTCAGGCCGATCCAGTGGAGCGCATCGAAGATCATCTGCTCGGAGTCGGCACGCGCCCGGGTCTGATCGGTGTCCTCGATGCGCAGCACGAACTTGCCGCCCGCCTTCTTGGCGAACACGTAGTTGAACAGCGCGATGTAGGCGGTGCCAACGTGGGGATCGCCGGTCGGAGAGGGTGCAATCCGCACACGCACCGGACGATCAGATGCGGCCATGAGGGCGTCCTTGTAACACGGGCCCGGGCCGGGTGTTATCGTCAGACATGGTCTGTGCCCGTGCGGCTCTCGTC
>JACCQV010000253.1 GCA_013813945.1 Deltaproteobacteria bacterium
AGCAGCTCCTGCGGATGGTGGTTCGCGAGCCCGCCCTTGCCAGCCTTGCCCTTGCCGCGTGGCGTACGAAGTGCGTCGAAGATGAAGACATCAGTCATGGAGCAACTCCCTGGTTAGATGCCGGGGAGGTTGGCCCAAGACGTCAGGGCATGCAACCGACGTCGACGGACTGCTGCTGAAGTGCCTGGAGTGACTCACCGCACGCCGCCGCCATGCGTGCCCGGTCCTCGATGGAGAGCCGCGTGGTGGGCAGCGACCAGAAGTCGGCCGTCTCGTTCCCGAGCGCGATCCGCGCCGCCGAGGCCAGACCACGGCAGGACATCGTCACCGTCACCGCCTGGACGAACCGGTCGCAGTTGAGGATCCCGACCTGCAGCGCCTGGAGCTTGCTGACGATCGTCGCGAGCTCCTCGGCGTCGTCCGAGGCATTGCCCAGCAGCGTGGCGACGAGCTTCTCGCGCTGCATCGCCGGCAGCAGGCGCGTGCACGCGTTCAGATCATCCTCGGTCATCGTCGCGAAGCACTCGATCGCGGCGACCGACCACGCATCGTCGGCGCAGCGCTGCTGCACGGGAGCCACGACCTCGTTCTCCGGCGGCCGGAGCGTCTTCGTCGATCGGTCGAGGCCGATCGCAGCGTCCATGCACGTGCGCCTCTCGAACAGGACCGCGACCGGCGGCACCGGCGGTGGCGCCTTCGGTGGCGGACCGCTGCTCCCACATCCGAGGACGACCAGCACGAGCAGCGTTCTCACCTCTCCAGTGTAACAAGCCCGCGGGTGCATGCACGTGGACACTCGCTGACCCGTGCAGTTGCTGCGAGCTCATCTGTCGTGACGACGGCGCACGTCACGACTGGCGCGGCAGCGGGCCGCTGGTGTCGACGTTCGCCGGATCGATGTGCTCGCGGGGCACGATCAAGCGCAGGGCCCGCGGCACCACCTCGATCCGATAGCGATCTCCCGCAGGCAGCTCCTCGCCATCGCACTGCGCCGCAGGTAGCGGTGTGGCGCGAACGTCGAGGTCGAACTTTGCACCTGTCATCGGTGCGTCATGCGAGAAGCCCAGGAGCGACAGGTCCTCGACCCCGACGGGGCTGCGCCGCAAGGTCCCGATCATCTTCGCGCCGAAGTCGCGGCGGCCGGTGACCGGTACGAGCTCGAACAGCCCGTCATCGGACTCGGTGTTCGAATCGAAGATCCATTCGCCGCCGAAGATCTTCGTGTTCTTGACGATGACGTCGAGCAGGTTGTCGAACGAGTGGACCACACCGTCGATCACGGCCTCGAGATCGAACTTGATGTCGACGACGTAGCTCTCGGCCAGCCGCTGGAGGATCGCCCCGGCATAGACGAGCTGATCGCGATAGAACGCGCCGAGCCCGGGGATCCGACCGACCCGCTCGCGATCGCGATTGCGGGTCTCGAGGCTCGCGGCGCCGAGGCCGATGCTGAACGAGTCGAAGAACAGATCGCGGTGGATCTCCTTCATGCGGCGCTCGATCACGAGCCGGCCGACATCGCACCCGACGACCTCGCCAGCGGCAATCACCCGGACATTGCGCTCGAGCGAGCCGGGACCGGAATCGAGGCCAAACGACTTTCCCTGATCGTTCGCGGTCCCGGTCGGCAGCATCCCCATCACGACCTCGCCGGCGTGCTGTGAGGCGAACAGGCCCTTGGCAACCTCGGCGAACGTGCCGTCCCCGCCCATGTAGATCAGGACCCGCGCGCCGTCGCCATCGACCAGCTCGCGTACGCGCTCGACTGTCTTGCCGTCGGGTTCGGTCGCCACGAACCGGTGCGGGACCTCGGCCTCGTCGAGGAGCGCGCGCGCCACCCGGATCCAGTCCGCGGCCTTGCCGCTTCCCGCCGTCGGATTGGCGACCAGCACGGCTGGCTGGCCATGCGTCCATCGATCGATGCCCGGCACGAGCGTGACTGTAACCTCGCGCACCCCCGCCTTGCGACGGCTGGCCCATGAGATACGCTGCAGATCGCCGTGCTCAACCCACACACATCCGACGAGCACGAGCTCCTGCGCCAGACGATGCGCCAGTTCGTCCAGAGCCGCGTCGAACCGCAGGCGATGGAGCACGACGAAGCGCAGACCTTCAACGTGAAGCTCGTCCGCGAGCTCGGTGCGCTCGGGCTCCTCGGTGTCACGATCCCCGAGGCAGACGGCGGTGCCGGGATGGATGCGACAGCGTCGTGCATCGTCCACGATGAGCTCGCCTACTCCGATCCAGGCTTCGCCCTCGGCTACCTCGCGCACGCCCTGTTGTTCGTCAACAACTTCTACTGGGCGGGCACGGCGGCGCAGCGCAAGAAGTACCTGCCCACGGTGCTGAGCGGCGAGATGATCGGCGCGATGGGGATGACGGAACCAGCCGTCGGTACCGACGTCCTCGGCATGGGCTCGATCGCGCGCAAGGATGGCGACGGCTACGTCATCAACGGTCGCAAGACGTTCATCACCAACGGCCCCGAGGCCGGCGTGTTCATCGTCTACGCCAAGCTCGACGACCGGATCACGACGTTCATCGTCGAGCGGTCGGCGCCCGGCTCGGCCGGCTTCTCGACCAGCGCGAAGATCCCCAAGCTCGGAATGCGCGCGTCGACGATGTGCGAGCTCATCTTCGAGGATGTCCGCGTACCCGCCGAGAACCTCCTCGGCACCGAGGGTGGCGGCGTCACGAACATGATGCGCAACCTCGAGATCGAGCGGCTCGGCCTGTCCGCGATGAGCCTCGGCATGGCGCGCCGCTGCCTCGACGTGATGGTCCAGTACGCGACCGAGCGCCGCAGCTTCGGCAAGCCGCTCGCGGACCACGGCCAGATCCAGCGCTACATCGGCGAGAGCTACGCCAAGGTCGAGGCGATGCGAGCGCTGATCTACAACGTCGCCGCGACGACGGGACCGACCTCGCGCAATCGCCTCGGCACCGATGCCGCGAAGCTGTTCTCCGCGACCGCCGCCAAGGAGGTAGCCGATGCGGCGGTCCAGGTGCTCGGTGGCTACGGCTACTGCACCGAGTATCGCGTCGAGCAGTTCTTGCGTGACACCAAGCTGATCGAGATCGGCGGCGGCACGCTCGAGGCGCACCAGAAGAACATCACGCGCGATCTGACGCGGCGCTAGCGCGGAGTGGAGGTCGCTCGGCGCTCGCGTGCGGCGACGGAGTCACCGCAGAGTCACCGCAGAGATGCAGAGGGCGGTTTCGGGCTTCCGCCAAGACGCCTGCCCGGAACGACTAACCCCAGAGTTCGGCTGTGTTGATCCGGCGTTGGCGTAAGCGTAGGCGTCGGCGTAGGCGGCTCATGCGATCATCTTCGTCAGCATCGAGACGATGCGGACCAGCAACGTGTGGCCGTCG
>JACCQV010000254.1 GCA_013813945.1 Deltaproteobacteria bacterium
CGACGGCCACACGTTGCTGGTCCGCATCGTCTCGATGCTGACGAAGATGATCGCATGAGCCGCCTACGCCGACGCCTACGCTTACGCCAACGCCGGATCAACACAGCCGAACTCTGGGGTTAGGTGCGGGCTCGTCCGTCAGCATGAACACGCCGAGCGTACCGGCCGCGTAGCCGGCGAGCGCGACGAAGACGCCCGGCGCTGACTGCAGCCCCATCGGCGCGATGAGCAGCGAGGCTCCGGTGAGTCCGAGGCCGATCGCCGCGGCGATCAGCAGGTGCTGTTTCTTGATCGCCACACCGCCCGAGCCGAGCTGAGTCTTGCGCGAGTGCGCCATCGCCGCGGCTGCGGCGAACGCCAGGAGGCCGAGTCCACCGGTGATCTTGCCGGCATTGGTGACGCCGAGCCACGTCGAGTCGTAGTCCGCGCCGTCGCTGTTCTGCTTCGTGCATGCGCCGTCGGGCGAGCACACGCTGATCTCGGTCGGCCGAAGCTTGATCGTGTTCGTGCCCGCCTTCTGCGTGAACCAGGTCAGCGCGTAGGTCCCGATGCCCACCGCGAGCGCAGCGGCGAGTAGCACGATCGTGATCGGTCTCATCAGTCATCGATATCACGTGTACGATCGCGGGATGCGGGGATGGATGGTGGTCCTGGTCGTCATGGCGTTGGCGCGGAACGCGGATGCGGGCAGCTGGTATTACAAGTGGAGCTGCGCCGGTGCGTGTGCGCCGAACCAGCTCTCGATCCGTGGCGTCGAAGGACCGTTCACGTCCGAGGGGATGTGCACCGACGCGAGATGGGGAGACTCACGCCGCTGGGAGTTCATCGGCCCGGGCAACCTCGGCGGGCTGAGCTCGTGCGCCGAGTACGACGGCACGCCGACCGCGGACGACGTCGGCCCGCGCGGCGTCTCGAAGCCGCTCGTCACGCAGCGCTACAGCCTTGGCGTCGTGGCCGGACCGCCGTGGCAGGTGCGCGACGCGATGGGGGACACCGAAGGTCGCCCGGTATACGGCATCGACCTCAACGTCGTCGGTGGTCCACGCCCGTGGATCGGGCTCGAGACGGGAATCGGGATCCAGCGCGCGCCGATCCGATCGCCTCGATGGACGGGAGAGGTCAACATGCTCGTCATTCCGTGGACGATCGGCCTGACCTCGTCGCCGGGAATCCTCCGGACCAAGAGCCTCGAGCTCCGCCTCGATCTTGCCGCGGACATCGGTTTTCTGTTCCGCACCAGCTGCGAGGAGTGTCTCGCCGCCGACGTCTCGGGCAGCTCGTACGTGTGGATCCTGCGCGGCGGCATCGACATCTATCCGCGCGCCGCACGAACGCCAGGAATCGGAATCCACGGCGTGTTCTGGTTCGGCAAGCAGGGTTCGCTGACGGACGAGACAGCGATGTCCGCGATCGAGATCTTGCCGCCGACGTACTTCGTTCAGATCGCGCTGCTCGGCCGTAACGGCGCGCTGTTCTGGTGATCTCGCGATGTAAGGCGGTGTGCCGAGGCACCCGACGCGCGGTGGGGGTGACGACCCACAACCTCGTCGGGTAGGGGGCTGCGGCCCTGCTGGCGTCGGGCGCAGAGGTGCAACGATTTCAGCAACCTCCGGTTGGCCCGCTGCTTGTAGAAGCTCCCCCCACGTTAACAGGAGGACTTGTGCAGCAATCCATGAAGACCCTCGCGCTCGGCCTGTCCCTGGTCACCATGACCGGCGGGGTTGGGTGCGGCGGTGGCGACAGCTCCGGCCCGCTCGGTGATGTCGACGCGCTGATCATTCTGCAGCGCCCGAAGCGGAACGACATGGGCGACATCTTCCAGTACACGTCGTACCTGCCGAAGACGCCGGCCGGCGCGAACGCACGGCTCGTCAAGCTCGAGCCGCCGTCCGCGGACGGCGTGCAGACGACCATCTGCTGCAACAACGTCCCCGGTCTCGAGAACGTCGACATCTCGGGCTACGACATCTCGTTCGATGCCAAGAAGATCGTGTTCGCCGGCAAGCTCAGCGCGGACAGCTCGTATGGCCTGTTCCTCCTGACGCTCGCGGACGGCTCGGTCGAGCAGATCCGGACGGATCCGGGTCGCGACTACAACTCGCCGATCTTCCTCCCCGGCGACAAGATCATGTTCACCTCGAACGCTGTCGTCGAGGACGGCGCTCCGCAGCACCGCGACGAGTACGAGCGCGGTGTCACGCTGCAGCTCGGCACCATCGGCACCGATGGGATGAACGAGGACCTCGGACCGCGCAACCTCTCGCACCGGACGTTCCCGACGCTCGCGAGCGATGGCCGCGTGATG
>JACCQV010000255.1 GCA_013813945.1 Deltaproteobacteria bacterium
CGACGGCCACACGTTGCTGGTCCGCATCGTCTCGATGCTGACGAAGATGATCGCATGAGCCGCCTACGCCGACGCCTACGCTTACGCCAACGCCGGATCAACACAGCCGAACTCTGGGGTTAGGTGCCCGGCGGGCGAGGAACCGGCGCCTCGAGTCGTCGGTACAAGGACCGGCGATCGATGCCGAGCACGCGCGCGGCATGTGTCTTGTTCCCGTTCACGCTCGACAGAACGTGGCGAACGTAGCGCCGCTCCATCTCGTCGAGAGTGATCATCTCCGTCGCCGTCGCCGTGCTGAGCTCGAGCCGCGATGGCGTGTACTGCTGGATCTTGCCGGGAAGGTTTTCAGGCAGGATTTGCTTGCCGTCGCAGATCGCCATCGCGCGCTCGATCGAGTTCTCCAGCTCACGGACGTTGCCGGGCCAGTTGTAGTCGACCAGCTTGCGTGCAGCCTCCGGCGAGATCTGCGGCTGGGGCCTCGAAGAGCGCTTCGCCACCTTCTCGAGGATGTGCTGGGCGAGCAGCAGGACGTCGGAACCGCGGTCGCGAAGCGGCGGGACCTCGATCGCGACCACGTTGATCCGGTAGTAGAGATCTTGACGGAACCTCTTCTCGTCGATCTCGGTCTCCAGGTCGCGATTGGTCGCGGTCAGCAGTCGAGCGCTGAACGGCACCTCCTCGTCGCCACCGACCGGACGCACCGTCCGCTCCTGCAGCACGCGCAGCAACTTCACCTGCATCTCGAGTGGCATCTCGCCGATCTCGTCGAGGAAGATCGTCCCCGCGCCCGCCTGCAGGAACAGGCCTGCCCGGGTCGTCTTGGCATCCGTGAAGGCGCCCCGCACGTGGCCAAAGAGCTCGCTCTCGAGGAGCGACGCCGGAACCGCGCCGCAGTTGATGGCGACGAACGGCTCCTTGCGCCGGTCGGACAGCTCGTGAAGGGCCCGGGCCACGAGCTCCTTGCCTGTGCCGCTCTCACCGCTGATCGTCACGGTGGTGTCGCTGTCGGCGACCCGCCGGATCACCGCGCTCATCTCGCGCACGGCCGGACTGCCACCAATGAGGTTCGGGATCGACGTTTCGGTGTCGACGCTCGCACGCAGCCGACGGACCTCGAGCCGGACCGCGAGGTGCTCGAACGCTCGCTGCACCGACACCTCGAGAACGTCGAGCTTGATCGGCTTGGTCAGGAACTCGTAGGCGCCGGCGCGCAGCGCTCCGATCGCGGTGTCCATCGTGCCCAATCCAGTGAGCAAGATGGTGACGACGTTGGGGTGCTTGGCCTGCAGCAGCTCGCAGAGCTCGACGCCGGACATCCCCGGCATCTGCACATCGGTGACGACCACATCGACATCGCGATCTCGCATCCATTCGAGGGCCGCTCGGCCCGAGTCCACGGCGTTCACGTCGTGGCCGCGCCGCTTCAAGCCTTCAGCAAGTAGCTCGCGCGTGTCATCGTCGTCGTCGACTAGCAGAACAGCAGGCATCTTCACCTCGTGGAGGGGAACTGAGCTGCAGGATGATGCCCCAGGACGAAGGCGGGATCGAGCAACTCGGCCAACTCCGCTGCGTTGCGAACCGCATGATCCAGTGGTCCTGGTGTGCGGCATGATCTCAGTCAGCTCGACCTCGTGCTCGAACCGAACTTCTTCGAAGCTCAACTGACGCGATTGCGCCCCTGCGTGAACGCATCGAACGCCGCGTACCCGTGCGTCGCGAGCAGGGCCACCGCGAAGACCGCGCGGAACGGCGCTGGTGCGTTCAGCGCGATCGTGATCACCAGCCCCACGACGAGCCCGGCCGCGACGCAGAACAGGCGGAGTGCCTTGATGCCGCGATTGACGACGATGCCGTTCTCTCGTCGCTCAGTCATGAGCTGGCCGCTACCGGGGACGAGCATGCTGCACACGGCCGGCAGCACCGCGGTTGTCAGCTCGCGCCGACGCTGCTCTTGCAGGCTGGTCATGGGGCGACGCTACTTGAACCAGTAGCGAAGGCCCGCGGAGAGGTCGACGCCAAAGTGCGCACGGTCGCGTCTGCGGTCGTAGTAGTCACCGTTGAGGAAGTCGAGCACCGGCACCAGCTGGATGAAGATATCGAGCGGAACGTTGTTGAAGTCGAACGAGATGCCGACCGGAACGCGGACGCCCACCGCGGAGCCGCCGTACCCACAGACCCCGTCATCGCAGTAGTCGAAGTCCCAGTACCGGAGCCCAACACCGACGTAGAACGGCAACTCGAACGCTGACGCCGACACGAGCGAGATCGGGTGCCAGAGGTAGTCGCCGTAGATGTGCATTCCGTCGCCGTAGTAGTAGTGGCTGTAGATCCAGCCGATGCCGAAGTCGAGCGCGCCGGACTTGCTCAGGAAGTACTTGCCGTTCAGCCCCGTCGGCGCCCCGAGCTCGAGACCGACGCCAAATGTCTTGCTGGACTCGAATCCCTTCGAACGACCGCGAGCGCCGCGCTGGCGTCGCCGGTTTCCATCATCACTGCGCTCGCGGCGATCTCTCCGTCCACGGTCCGAGTCATCTCGATCGCGATCGTCGCTGCGATCGTTGCGGTCATTGCGGTCATTGCGGTCATTGCGGTCGCCGCGGTCGCCGCGGTCATTGTCGGGCTCACGATCGCGGTCTCGCTGATTCGCGTCGCGATCGTAGCCGCGGTCATCCGCACCGTCCCGCCGTCCCGCGTTTCCTTCGTTCGCGAGCCGCTTCTGGCAGTCCTCCAGATCTTCACTCGCCTTGCACTTCAGGCGCGCGTGACACTCCGGCTGCGTCTCCGTGCTCCGGCACGCGACGGCTGGGTTCTGCGCGCCAGCAAGCCCTGACAGAGCGAGCAGCGCGAACACACTGCTGACACACGTCAACGCGATCCGGGAACGAGCACCTGTCATTTTTCGGTGCACTCTCGGCTCGCCGCTTGTTCGGCCACGCACTTGCCGTGTCGATCCGCCAGCAAGCGAATGTCGTCGATCGTCCAGACCTTGTCGGAGTTCCCGCAGACCTCTCGCTCGTAGCAGTCGTAGACGGCGAATACCTTCTCCGCGCAGCCGCTCTCGACCTGCTTCTTCCCGACCTGCTTGCACTCGTTGACGATCTTGTCGACGTGCTTGCCTTTGTCGCCGCAGATCTTCCCCAGCTGCACGCACCGTTTGTCGAGATCGACGGTGGCTGGCTGCGTCTTTGCTGCGTCTGGTTTGTCCTTGCAGGCGGTCACCACGCACAAGGAGAGTGCCACCGGAAGGCATCCGACGAATCTTCGAAGTGCCATGCGCAGATTTTACCACGCGAAACGAACGCGATGGCCAGCGTCGGCCGAGTGTCGCACCGCGCGGATCGAACGGGATGATATGAAGGCGGAGCATGAGCAGCTACGCCGAGCTTCCGGTCCATCGCTGGATGTTGCGCGACACCGAGCGCAATGAAGCGTATCGGCGAGCCATGACGCATGTCGTGAAGCCCGGGGATGTCGTGCTCGACGTGGGCGCCGGGACCGGAATCCTGAGCATCTTTGCCGCTGCCGCAGGTGCCCGCCGGGTCTATGCCGTGGAGCGCACCGCGATCGCCAACGTCGCTCGCCAGGTGATCGAGGCGAACGGACATTCGGCGTGCATCGAGGTCCTGCAGGACGACCTCGAAAACGTGACCCTGCCGGAGAAGGTCGACGTCATCGTCTCCGAGTGGATGGGCGGGTTCGGTGTCGACGAGAACATCCTCGCCCCTCTCGTGATGGCACGCGATCGCTGGCTCCGGCCGGGCGGCAAGATGGTGCCGGGTCGCGTGACCGCGATGCTGGCACCGGCCTACCTCCCCGAGTTCGACGATGCGATGGCGTACTGGATGTCGCGGCCCCACGGGGTTGACCTGAGCCTCGTCGCGCGGTTGACCAGGCAGGAGTCATTTCATACGCAAACGCCGCCCGAATCGCTCGTCGCGCCGCCGCAGGCGATGTGGAGCCACGACCCACTCACCTGCTCGCTCGAGGTCGCCGATCAGTCATTCACGACGCGGCTCACGTTCGAAGCAACGCAAACAGCGACGTTCTCTGGCCTGCTCGCCTGGTTCGTCGCGGAGATGGGTGACGGCACCACGCTGACCAACGCCGTAGGCGAACCAGATACGCACTGGGGCCGCACGTTGTTTCCCCTCGACGGTCCGATCGAGGTCGCTGCCGGTACGAAGATCGAGATCGAGCTCCGATGCGATCCGTCCTTGCCCGGAAGTTGCGAGTTCGGCTGGACCGTGAAGGTCGCAGATCGTCCCGCCGAGGTGCACGACACACGTCGGATCAGGTCCGGCGCAGGTCGTTGAGCCGCGCCGCCTGCGTCAGCAGGTAGTTGCGCTCCGGGATGCTGGTCGTCCGGTCGTCCGGTCGCGCGGCGCGATCTGCGGCCGACTCGATCTCGACATCAAGTGAGCGGAATGATCTCACTCGGCTGCGGTGTCGTGGTCAGGAAGTGCGCGCAATGATCTCGCTCTGCGCTGGCGTCGTGGTCAGGATTACATTGGCTGCTTCACGAATGTGACGAGTGCGTGAGTACGAAACTACATCGCTGAAGGCGCTAGGTTGCGGCTGTGCTCCCGTCTACAAGACAAAGCATGATCCACGGAGCGATTCATCCACAGCCCACCCCACTCCAGCAGTCGTCCCGCGTGGTCGGAAATCCCGCGCCGTCGACCGAACGTGACGAAGTGATCCAGCGTCGCGAAGTGATCGCACCTGCGGTGTCGGCGGCCGAGCCCCGATTCAAAGGAACCCTGCAAGCAGTGACCGAGATCCTGCGCAGGAACGCGGTCCCGATGTCGGTGCGCGAGATCGTCGAGCAGGGCGGAACCGCGCTACCGACTCGCTCGCGAACGCCGATGACGGTCGTCGCTCGTGACCTCGCGATGGACATCAAGAACAAGGGCGAGGCATCTGCCTTCGTACGGACGGCGCCGGGTCGGTATACGCTGCGCGAGCTGCTGGTTCGTCGGGCTGCGCCGATCAGCGATGCCCCGGCCGCGGTCACGTACTCGTGACCTGATCGAACCGGGTTCGCGTTGTGCGAACCGGTTCCGGCGGGCTACGGTTCGCGCGTGTTACCCGCGCTAGACATCCTCGTCGTCGAGGACGACCCCGATCTGGCCAAGCTGACGTCGGAAGCGCTGGAGCGCTACGGCTTTCGCGTGACCGCGGCGAACACGTTCAAGGAGGCGCACTACTACCTCCGGCATCGCGTGTTCGATGCGGTGCTCGCGGATCTCTTCCTCGACGCGATGGACGCCGCGAGCAGCTGGCGCGATGTCGCGACGCTACGGACGAGCGCTCCGCTGATCCCGTTCGGACTCCTGTCGGGTACGAAGATCACCGACGCCACCATCGAGCAGCACGGACTCTCGTTCGCGCTCCTCAAGCCGGCCCGACTCGAAGCGATCGTGGCCGCGATCACCAGCTGCCTCCCCGCCGTAGCAACGCTGCCGCCCGATCGGCAGGCGACCGTCCGGTCGTACTTCGCCTCGCTCGAGCAGGCGGACTGGGATCGACTCGAGTCGATCTGCACCGACAACGTCGTGTACGACCTGCCGGCCGACAGCGATACCTTCCGAGCCGCCGTCGCCGGGCGAGCTGCCTTCCGTCAGTTCACCGAGGCTACCTTCGCGCGATTTCGCGAACCGCGATTCGCGATGCAGGACCTACGCGCCCTACCCCGCGGAGCGCTGGTCCGCTACGAAGGATCCTGGAACGATCCGTCGGGTTGTCGCGCGTCACTGCCCGGCGCGGTGCTGTTCAGATTTGAAGGCGACCGCATCGCGGAGATCGCGATTCGAATAGAGCCCCCCGTCACAGACGTTCGAGGTACGCCGTGAGCGGGACCGAGATTCCGGCGGAGAAGCCCCAGCGGACCTGCGTCCCCCGATCGTCCTCGGGCGGATAGAGCATCAGCATCGCGGGCGAGACGTACGCCTCGACGAGATCGCCGATATCGAGCGCGAAGAATACCGGGTGCACCATGATCGCGTTCGACTCCGCGGAGTCGAGTGCGACGCGGTAGAGCAGACCCGACGCGCCGATCCCGACCTTGAACGTCAGCCGATCGCCGAAGAACGATGGGCTGGCGAGACCGACACCGATCTGTTCACTGATCAGCGGCACGGTGCGCCGCTCGGCAGCGGTGTCACCGAGTGGATCGGAGTACAGCCCGCCCACGCCGACCGTGAGGTGGAGATAGCCGCGCCACTTGTGCTGGCGCCGGAAGTCATCGCCATGCTGTGCGAGGCGCTGCGCGAACTTACCGCCATCGATGCGGAGGCCACCGGTACCGTCCTGCTCGACGGATTCCTGGAGCGCGTGCACGAGGCGCGTGGACCAGCAATCCACGGATGCCTCGTTCTTGCACGGGTTGCCGCCACCCTGGAGTGCACCGATCAACGTATCGAGGCGAACGTGCGCGATCACCGCGTAGAGCATCTCCAGGTTCATCGGCTCGTGCGTCTTGATCGAGTCGAGCACCGGCTCGAGCACGTCATAGAGTGGTGCGTCGAACACACCGAGCTGGAACGTGCCGAGCATGCGAAGGGCGGCGATCACGTCGCCGGTCTTCTGGGTGAGCCGAGACGACCGGGCCACACGCTCCATGAGATCCAGGAACCCGACGAGTCGCACCGTGGCAGATCGGGCGAACCGGACCTGTGCGTTGACCTCGCCGGGGAACAACGAGCGCAGCCCGTCGTCGAGTGCGACCAGCGCCTTCGAAGCAGTCCGCAGCTCGCGCGCGAGATCCGGCGTCGCGTACAGCGGGAGGTTCCCAACGTCGAGCGATGCGGTGCCATCACTGTTGGGGAACCGGGCGAACAGGCTCGCGATGTCCGCAACCGACGCCTCGAGGCGATCGACGGTGGGGTACACCGCGTCGACCTTCGTGTTGATCTGATCGATCCGCTTTCCAAGCTCTTCGACGT
>JACCQV010000257.1 GCA_013813945.1 Deltaproteobacteria bacterium
CGACGGCCACACGTTGCTGGTCCGCATCGTCTCGATGCTGACGAAGATGATCGCATGAGCCGCCTACGCCGACGCCTACGCTTACGCCAACGCCGGATCAACACAGCCGAACTCTGGGGTTAAACCGTGATGAAGTCGATGAAGCCGCGTGTCGGCTCCGTGTCGACCAGCTTGACGCGAATCTTGTCGCCGACGTCGAGACCGCGCTCGCCACGAACCACGCGACCCTCGGCGGGTGGGCGGAACAACCGGGCGTAGGTGCCTTTCGGTGATGCGCCCGTGACGACTGCATCGAACTCGTCGCCGATGCGCGACGACAGGAGCGTTGCGGCCGCGACCTTGCGCATCGTGCGCTCGACCTTGCGGGCACCGTTCTCGCGCAGGGTGCAGTGCGCGGCGAGCGCGAGCAGCTCCTCGTCGGAGTACGGCTGCGGGTCCTTGCGAGCGGCCGCCTTGAGGAGGCGCTGGGTGATGAGGTCGGGATAGCGCCGGTTCGGTGCGGTCGAGTGGGCGTAGTCCTCGACGGCGAGGCCGAAGTGGCCGACGTCCGGCTCGGTCGATCGCTGGAGGACGTACTCGCCCGGACCGAGGAGCTTGACGACGGTCAACGAGAGATCCGCGAATCGCGTCGGGTCCTTCGTGCGGCGCTCGGCCAGGAAGTCCGAGAGCGCGGCGGCGTTCGGGAGCTCGGGCAGCTTGAATCCGAGCGTGCCCGCGATCTCGACGATGCGGTCCCAGCGCTTCGGTGCGCGGACGATCCGGCGAATCGACGAATAGCCGCGGCTCTCGAGGTAGCGGGCCGTCGCGCCATTCGCCGCGATCATGAGATCCTCCACGAGCTCGCGCGCGCGGTTCTTGTGGGTGACGACGAGGTCGACGATCTTGCCGTCCTTGGTGACCGGCCGCGCTTCGATCGTCTCGAAGTCGAGAGCACCGAGCTCGTACCGGCGGCGGCGCATCCGTTGCGCGACTTCATCGTGCATGGCGAGCTGGGCCGCGATCGTCTTGCTCTCGGGGGCCGGACCATTGCCCTCGAGCCAGGCGCCGACGTTCTCGTAGATCAACTTGGCGTGATTGCGGACGCGTGCGGGGTAGATCCGCGTTGCGGTGTCATCGAGTGAGCCATCCTTGCGAATCACCATCTCGGTGATCATCGCGAGGCGATCCTGATCTTCGAGGAGGGAGGTTCGATCGGTCGACAGCTCCTCGGGCAGCATCGGGAAGATGTGGACGCCGGTGTAGAGCGTCAGCGTGTTGCTCCACGCGTAGCGATCGATCGGCGAGCCGCGTGGGACGAACGCATCGACGTCCGCGATCCCGATCCGCATCCGGATCGAGCCATCGGGCAGGGCCTCGGCGTACTCGACCTGATCGAGATCCTTCGAATCGTGGTTGTCGATCGACGACCACGGGAGATCGCGGAGGTCTTCGGCTCCAGCGGTTGGTTCCCCGCGCGGGATCGAGCGCTCGATGCCCTGCGGCATGTCGGGGTCGAAGCCGTTCTCGCGCAGCACGCGATGAGCGATCTGGACCAGATTGACCTCGGGGGCGCCTCGCGTCATCCAGCGACCTTACTAGATATCGGAGAAGCGATCGTTGCGTGCCCCGTTCGTGCGGTCCCAGTGGATCGTGAGATTGAGCGAGCCGCTCATCGACAGGGCTCCGCATAGGACAGCCGGGAGAGCTGCTCGAAGTCGGCCGGCGCCAGCGTACAAGTCAGCTCCGTAGCGCGGCGAGGATCAGGCCGTGAAACTGTTCGCCTGCACAGCGAAAAATCCAGCCGAGGTGCGTGTTGCAGCGGCCGCACACCGCGATCTGCCAGGACCACCCCGGGAACCACGAGAACGCGGTCACCGTCGGGCCCCGATGACCGCACCCCGGCGCGGCGACGAAGCAGCCGATGTGGTGCGCGATCCCGTGCGGGTTGACGAACGTATGCTCGTGCGTACCGCCGCGCTCCACGCGGAACGCAGCGTCGGTGATCACGTGTTCGCAGACGACACAGCGCAGTGCGTCGTGATCGGTATTGCTCGTGGTGTGCACGAGATCTGCTTCTTCCTTCGCCACGCACGCAGACTGTACTTGACGAAGCACCACGCCATTCGGTAGTGAGCGGGGATGGGTTCGTGGGGAACGGGGGCTTTCGATAACGACACGGCGTGCGACTGGTCGAACGACCTGCTCGATGCGGAAGATCTATCGTTCGTGCAGGACACGTTGAGCTCGGTGCACGAGCTCGATGATGACGAGCTCGACGCGGATCTCGGCGCCGAGGCACTCGCCGCCTGCGAGGTGGTCGCCCGGCTCCAGGGTCGCGCGGGCCGCAAGGACGCGAACACCGCGATCGTCGATTGCTGGGTCAGGGCGCATCCGGTCCGCCCGCCCGCCGAGCTGGTCGAGCTCGCGACTCACGTGATCGATCGCGTCGTTCAGGTCTCGGAGCTCGCGCAGCGCTGGCAGGGTGATCAGACCTGGCGCGCGTCCATGCAGGATCTCCGCAGGCGCGTGGCCGGATAGACGAGATCGCCGCGCTCGATGCTGGCGCCGAGCGCGCGCCCGGGCCCTCCGATCGCTGTCGCCGCGTAGGTCTCGCGCAAGGTCGCACGATCGGTCGCGGCCAGCTGCGCGAGATCCGGCAGCGCCTCCGCGCACGCGACCGCGAGGTGGCCCGTATGAAACTGCGCGAGCAGTGCGCGGCCTGCTGCGGCGTGCCGGACCTCGTCAACGAGGAGCACGTCGAACGTCGCGACGATCGCCGGTTCGCTCGAGGCGCGGCGATACGCATCGAGAACATGGACCGACTCTTCCTCGGCGACCACGAGCTCGCGCTGGATGATGTGGAGCGCGCGGATCGCGGCCGGGGTGGTGCTCCCACGTGGCGGCAACCCGACATCGCGCAAGTCGATCGCGAGGTCCGCGCTGCCGCCGAGCCAGTCGACGACGGCCGCGGCCAGCTGCGTGTGACGGAGCTCGTCGCCGATCAGGCGCTGGACCGCGCACAACGCGGCGAACGGCGCCTCGAGATCTGTCAGGAGCTGGAGCAGCTCGGAGAACACCGCAACCGAGCGGTACTCGTCGACGATCCGACCGGCCCAGACCATGCGCGCTGCTTCGCGATCCTCGTCGGTGATGCCGTCGAGGAGGGGAGGGGCAGGTGGTGGGCGAGGAGAGGTTGCGTCGAGGTCGCGGACGAACCGGCGGAGCAGCGCGCTGTCGGTTGCGAGCTCGATCACGGCTTCGCCGCCTGCGGGGCCGCCGCATCGCGTTGCGCGGGTTGCGCTGCAACGGGCTTCTTCGTGACCCGGACGGGTTCGCAGCCCTCCTGCCACTTCACGCCGGCGCGCGTGGCGCGATACGGAGCCGAGCAGTCCACCGTCGCGACGCTCTTCACGTCGCGCGGGGGCGGCGCGATCATCCTCGCTTCGGGTGCGGGGGTCGGCGCCGGTGGGAGAAGCGCGGGTACGGGCTCGAGGGGGAGAGGCGTTGGTGTGGTGGCCCCCTCCACCGGGAGAGTGGGCGTCGACGTCGCGGTGCTTGCGTGCTCGCACGCGGCCAGCGACAGGATCAGGACCAGGGATGGACAGATGCGCATCTCGCCTCGACGTCCACCGGTTGCGATCGGTCTGCGCTCTTACGTGATCCTGACAATCAGCAGCATGGACGTCTGTAGGTTGTTCTCGCCCCTGCTGGCGAGCTCGCTGCAGCGGCTGGTTCTGCGGAATGTCCACACCTCCTGCGACGCCGGCCCACTCGAGCGTCCTTTGAGCATCCTCCCATTCGCCGTACGCTTGATGACGTGGGAGGTCCTTCCGAGCGCCCCAGGGGAATCCGCGTCCGCACCGGCTGCGCGACGGAGGACGAATTCGTCGCGATGTTCCATCGCAACTGCGACGAAGCATCGGTCTTCACGCCGACCGAGAAGGATCCGGCAGTGGGGGCGGACTGCGCATTCTCGTTCGATCTCGCGAACGGGCAACCGGTCCTTCGCGGTCTTGGCGTTGTCCTGACAGCGTGGTCGACCGCGGACAATCCGTTCGGCGCTCGCGGCGTGCAGATTGGCTGCGTTCAGCTGACCAGTCAGAGTGAACCGGTCTTCGGCCGTCTGCTGGTGGCTCGTGCGACCGCCGATGCCCGCGCCGAGGGCGAGGCTCGCCCGAGAGCGGCGCCCGCGACGCAGCTGCTCTGGGGAGCCACGCCTAGCGAAGAGCCAATGACCGAAGACTCGGTGCTGGTCGAAACGAGACAGACGATCACGCGCGAGCGCGCGGCCATGGGCGACGGGACCGCGGCACCGGTCGCTCCGTTCGACGCGAGGTCGACGGAGACCGTGCGGCACGAGCGACCGTTGCGTCCCCCGGCTCCTGTGGCTCCGCCTCTCGAACCGGCAGAGCCGTCGTGGGTGATCAGCTCGCTTGCACTGTCTGCGAGCGATCGGCTCGCCGCGTGGCTGGCAGCAAAGGCCGCGAGGCTTGGACCTGCTCGCGCGTGGCTGGCGGCGAGGCTTGGACCCGTACGCACACGCCTGAAACCGTGGCTCTCCGCGGTGACGGCCCGGCTCTCGCCACTGGCTGGCCGGCTCGCAGCAGCGACGGCACGTGAATTCCGCGCGGAGCATTCTGCAGCGCATGCCCCCCCGATCCATCCGCCGCTGTGGTGGCGGAATCCACGCGTCGCGGCGGTGTTCGCGCTGGGGATCACCTTCGGAGTCGTGGTGAGCCTGATGATGCGACCGTCGCGTGGGCAGACCGCGAGGTCGAGTCCGGTCGCAGCGATCACGGGGGAGCAGTGCCGACCCGAGACCGTGGCAATGGC
>JACCQV010000258.1 GCA_013813945.1 Deltaproteobacteria bacterium
GGCTCGTCCTCGGCGGGCTCGATCCCTGCGATCTCATCAGCATCGAGGGGCTGGAAAGGGATTGCGGGGGTGTCCGCCAAGATCTTGCCGCCACCGCCACCACCGCACGCTGCCGAGAGAGCCAGCACCATTAGAAAGATTCGATTCCGCATCATGTGAGGCCGACGCTAGCACAGCCCCCACCGTCGGTGCGCTCGGCTGCCTCACTGCGCGGATTAGCTCGGGAAAGCCGACCCACAGCGGACCTACCCAGCGGACAACCTCGCACTTGGCGCGAGACGTGAGCCCATTCGCACGAGCGTGCGCCGACGAGGCATCTGACGTCGCGTTCAGGCTACGGGGACGCGCTCGGTGCGGGCACACAGGCTGCAATCACTCGTTGCGTGGGAACCGCCATCATCAACAAAGAATCCGAAGCCAACGGCGAGACCGGCGCCAAGATCGGCGATCTCCTTCATCGAATCACCGATGACGTGAAGACGATCGCCTCCAACGAGGTCGAGCTCGCGAAGCTCGAGCTGACGCGAACGGCAAAGAAGTCCGTCGCGGACACGGCTGTTGTGCTGTTCGGCGCGATCGTCGCGCTGATCGGGCTCAGCCTCCTCGCTGTGGTCGCCGTTGTCGCGCTCGAGCCGGTGATCCCGGCGCTATGGCTACGGCTCCTGATCATGTCACTCGTCTACCTCGCGATCGGCGGCGGTATCGCCGTCGCGTTCGGCAAGAAGTTGGGATCTGACATCAAGCCGAACCTCGACCTACCGGCGCGCGAGGCAAAGCAGACCGTTGAAGCGATCAAGGAGGGACTCCGTGGCTGATATCATCGATCCACCCGCTGCGCCCGTACGCGAAGAGTACGAGATCAAGACCGAGATCGACGAGGCCCAGCAGGACCTCGAGCAAGGTCTCGGTGAGCTGAAGGACGCGATCCTCGAAAAGGTCGACGTCAAGGCACGCGTCGAGCGTGTCATCGATGAGAAGAAGGACCAGGCGATGGACTACGTGGTCCGCGCTCGCGAGATCGCCATGGACCTCTACGCTCGCGGCCGCGCGTTCGTCCGCGACGAGCCATTGCTCGCAGTGGGCATCGTCGGCGGTGTCGTTCTGCTTGCCGGCGCGGCGTTCGCCGTTCGCCGGAAGGTGGTCGAGACCGCCGTTCTCGACTGACCTGGCCTACATCGAATCAACCGCGAGCCCCACACCGGGGCTCGCTTTCGTTTTGGCTGCGCGCACCGCTGTGCGAACGCGCTCGGTGTCGTTCCGGTCGCGGCGCGTATGGCCCCTTGCAGCGCCGGTCGCGCCTGAACGAGCCTTGTTCGCTGATTGGCACGGGTCGTGAGTAAGGTCCTCATATATGCGCGTGGCTTCGCCTAGCACCGTTCTCCTGCTCGCTCTTGCGACCCCGGCGGCGGCCGATCTCCCCGACGTCGCTGACCTCGACATGGACCTCGTGTCGGGCGAGGAGCAGGCGATCAACTACAAGTACAAGTGGCCCGTGATGGCCCTGGAGCAGCTGGCGTGGCTCGCCCCGCCGACCATCTACTACTTCAGCACGACGAACTTGCAGCGCGAGGACTTCGAGCTCAAGTGGGACAGGGAGAGCTGGAAGAAGAAGCTCGTCACGTTCGACGGTGTCGTGTTCGACACGGGTAACTGGACCTCCAATGCGTTCCGCCATCCGGTGTTCGGCGCGATCAGCTATCAGATCGGTCGCTCCAATGGCTTCTCGCCGTTCGCTGCGACGCTGATCGACTTCACGGTGGCGGTGGTCTGGGAGTACGTCGTCGAGTATCGCGAGCTGGTCTCGATCAACGATCTCATGGTCAACACGATCTCGGGATTCATGATCGGAGAGCCGCTCTTCCAGCTCGGCAAGCTCGGCGATCACAAGGGTGTTGGCTGGGCCCGCAAGAGCATCGCGGCGGTGTCGTCTCCGGTGCACACGGCCCACAGAATCGCGGGATATCCGAGCTGGAAGCTCGACACCCGGCCGTGGACAGACTTCGAGCTCTCGGTTGGCGGCAACCTCGCCGATCACGGCTCCACTCGATCGGGAGAAGTCGGCGTCGACATCGATCTCGAGCTCATCCGCGACGCGCGCTATGGCGTGCCGGGTACCGGATCGCAGTGGACAGGCCTCGCGGCATTCAACCGCGTCATGGGTCAGGCACGATTCGGTCAAGGCGAGCTGTCGCGTTCGCAATTCCGAACGGCGACGACCTATTTCGGCAAGTACTCGCGTTCGATCGATGACGCGATCAACGGGTCCGACTCGTTCTTCGGACTCGCGACCGGATTTGACTACGAGACACGCGAGATGCCGATGGAGGTCGATCGCTACGCGATCTTTCACCTGTTCGGCCCCAAGGTCGCCCTCGGCCTCTGGCGCGGCAAGAACCACTACACCTGGGAGACCGGAGCGTCGCTCGACGCCGGCATGATGCAGGCCCATGTGTTCGGTCCCGTGCTTCCGTTCCCGGAGTTCCCGCAGACGTCGGTCTTGCAGACCCGCGGGTACTACTTCGGCGGTGGCCTCTCCGCGTCGACGCGGCTTCGCCTCGAGAGTCCGGTGTGGACCGCGGAGCTCGAGGGCCGTGCGTACCAGATGTGGTCGATCGACGGCCGTGATCGCATGGAGACCGGCGCTGGCGCCGATGACCCGCGCAATGTGTCGGACACCCGGTTCTCCGCACTCGCGGCAGTCGGCGTCCGCCCCGGCATCGCGAACGCCAAGCTCGAGCTGACCCTCGAAGGCACGGCGCGGCGCGGCGCGTGGGAAGACGACACGCGGACGACGAAGGAGATCACGACGGGTGCCCGCATGGGCCTACCGTTCTGAGCGCGATCAGGGCAGCGTGACGTCGACCCAGATCGGCCAGTGATCGGAGCCGCCGACCGTGCGGTCGACGAAGCCTTTGCCGACAACCAGGCCGCGCGTGTAGATCGCATCGAGGCGCGACTCCACACCGAGCATCCGCTCGGTCGGACCCACGTCCGCTGTCGGGGTCGCAAACCCGAGGGCACGCATGTAGTCGTCGAGCAGCGGCGCCTGATCCGTATCGACGATCTGCGCCGTGGGAACGAGTGGCACGGCGCCCTCCTCCCACAGATAAGGGTTGGTGTTGACGTCACCCGCGACGATCACTTGCTCCGGTGCGTCGATGATGGCCGGTCGGAAGTGAAGAATCCGATCGGTGATGTTGATGTGCGTCTCGAGGTGAACGTTGACGACGTGGAGGCGAACCTCGCCGACGACGATGTCGGCGGAGATCGCGATCCGCTGCTGGCCACCATCGGTCAGCGGGAGCGCCATCACGTCGACGTTCTCGATCGGGAACCGCGACATCAGCGCAAGTCCATGGGTCCCTGTCTTCTTGACGCGGCCCGGAACGTACACATAGCCGAGGTCGAGCTGCTGCGCGAGACGGCGAGCGCGCGTCGCACCCTCGTCGGGATAGCTCTCTTCCTCCTGGATCATGAACAGCGCCGCATCCGCGATCGCTGCGTTGCCGCGAATCTCGTTCGCGAGCAGCACCGGATCGCCGCCCATCTCGACGTTGAACGACACCACGCGGAACACATCGCCCGACGTCATCGGCACGGGCAACGCACGCGTGGTTCCTCCCCGGTCCGGCGCAAGCTCGCCGGTGACGGACTCGATGTCGACCCACTCGGTGGTCGCGCCGAGATCAACGCCGCAGCCCACGAGGAGGAGCGGCAGAAGCGCCCCGCGGATCAGAAGGCCCACCCGAGATCCATCCCGAGCCACGGCGCAACGCCACTCTTGCCCGCCACGCCCATCACGAACAGCCGCGCGAAGATCGCGCCGCGATACTCGTAGCCGGTCGACAGCTGAGCACCGATACCTGTCTCGCTCGTCCCCATCCATTCAGGAACCGGCGAGGGAGTCCTCAGATGCACGAGCTGCGGACCGGCATCGACGAACAGACGGTGCGAACGAACACCAAGCGGATACACGGTCAGTGACGGACTGAACGTGAACATCCGTTGATCGCTGAGCACCGTATACGATCCGAGTGCTCCGATCCCGATCCGGCGATGCACCTGGTGGGTGTAGCCGAGCCCCCACGTGCCCCCTTTGCCGAGCAGCTCGACGTAGAGCGCGCGGCGCGGCGGTGCCGACGTGGTCGTGGCAGTTGCGGGGTCCGCGTATGCGCTCTGCATCGTCATCACGACGAGCAAGACCCACCCCCAGGACCTGACCATTACGAGCAGGGTAGCTGCGCGAACGGGCAGCGCCTACCACTTATTGCCCTAAGAGATTTCCTCACCGGCGGCACTCGCGTGAGCAGTCGATACAGGTGTTCCCGCATGGGCAGCCCTTCGTGCATTGCGGCTTCTTGACGTGACAGGTCAGCGAGCAGTCGATGCAGGTATCTCCGCACGGGCACCCGGTGGTGCATCGCGGCGCGCTCCCTGCCCGGCCCCGGCGCTCGGTCTGGCCACACTGCGTGATCCCGACCCCCACACTGGCGAGCGCCGCCGCCGCGATCGCCGCGCCAACGGCTCGCTTCCGCCTGGTGGACCATCTCGTGACAGGGTCCTGGATCGGCACGTCGGCCATGCCGGCAGGCTACCGCGAGTATCATCAGAGCATCGCGACCGACGACCCAATCGCCCTGCTCGAGACACTGGCGCCAGAGACCCTGGCGACGCTTCACGAGAATCTGCGCTCGACGATCATCCCGGCGAGATCCCACTCCACGGCCGGCGAGCGAGCCATGGAGCTCTTCGAGCAGCTCTCGCGGGGATCGGAGACCGGTCAGCTGCAGACCGGCGAGGTGATCGGCGAAGGCGGCATGGGTGTGATCCGCGCCGCGACCCAGCTGGCACTCGGACGAGGTGTTGCCGTCAAGACGTTGAAGCCGGGACGGGCCGATCGATCCGCGGCGCTCGATCTGCTGCGCGAAGCCTGGGTCACCGGCGCCATCGAGCATCCCAACGTCGTCCCGGTGCACTACCTGCAGATCGATCAGGACGGGATTCCCGTGATCGTCATGAAGCGGATCGCGGGCGTCGAGTGGAGTGCGCTGCTCGGTGACGCCTCCGAGGTCAACCGGCGATTCGGCGCGAGTGATCTGCTGGCCTGGAACCTCGGCATCTTGATGTCCGTGCTCAACGCGCTTCACTACGCGCACAGCCGCGGAATCATCCATCGCGACCTCAAGCCGAGCAACGTGATGATCGGCGACTTCGGCGAGGTCTACCTGCTCGACTGGGGGATCGCGGTCAGCCTCCGTGACGACGGAAGCGGACGCCTGCCGCTCGCCGCGAACGCCACCGTGCTCGCTGGAACACCGCACTACATGGCCCCCGAGATGCTCGGGCAATCTGGCGGCTCACCGATCAGCGAGCGCACGGACGTGTACCTCGCGGGCTCTGTCTTGTTCGAGCTGATCGCGGGGCATCCACCGCATGCGGGGAGTACGGCGGGCGCGGTCTTCGCGAGCGTGCTCGCCTCGGCTCCGACCATCCCGACCGGCGCACCTCCCGAGCTCGCGCGGATCTGCGAGCGTGCGATGCACGCGCAACCCACCGAGCGGTTCGAATCCGCCGAGGCGATGCGGCTCGCGGTCCAGGCGTACCTGGGCCATCGCGGCTCCGCGGATCTCTCCGCGCGTGCGGCCGTGCGTGTCGACGAGCTCCTCGCAGTGCTCGCCGCCGCGCCGGCAGCCCACGCAGAAGCAGAAGCGGATCGCCGCGAGTCGATCTACCGGCTGTTCGACGCGTGCCGGTTCGGATTCCACGAGGCGCTCTCGGTCTGGGCTGATAACGCGGATGCCCGGGCTGGCCTGGTTTGCGCGATCACGGCGGTCGCGGAGTACGAGCTCCGCACGGAGAATCCCAAGGCTGCCGTCACTCTCCTCGGTGAGCTGGCATCGCCGCCCGCCGAGATCCTTGCGCGTGCGCGAGCGGCGGCCGCCGCCCAGTCCCGCCGGCTCGCGGACCTCGAGCGACTTCGCAGTCAGCAAGATCCAACCACGGGCCGGCGAACCCGGAGCTTTCTGTCCGTCTTGTTCGGCGTGACATTCACCTGGCTGCCGCTCGTGAATGAAGCCTTCGGAGCGCGGTTCGCGAGCTCACATCAGCACAACGGCCTGATCTCGGTTGTCATGCTCGGGATCGTTTGCGGCGTGTTGTTCTGGGCGCGAAACTCGATTCTCGCGACCGCGGTCAATCGGAGACTCTCGGGCACCGGAATCTTCGTGTTCTTCGGCCATCTCATCCTGTCGCTCGGTGCGTGGGCGCTCGACGTCTCCGTCGTGGAGACACAGGTCTTCATGATCTTCTATTGGGGCGCAGTGATGGCGATGCTCGCGATCCATCTCGATCACTGGTTGTGGCCGTCTGCCGTGCTGTTCTTCGCGTGCTTCTTGCTCGCTGCCGCGCACCCGCACCTGCGGTTCTACGCGATGGCCGCAGGCAATTTTGGCTTCGCGGTGAATGCGTACGTGCGCTGGGCTCCCGACACTCTCCTCGCGACGCCGGACGAGCGCGTCGCGCGCCGCGCCCGGGACGAGCACGCTCGTCAGCAGCGACGACGCCCGCGCTGAGTACGATCAGCGCCCCATGGTCCCGCGGGCGCTGACTTCGATCAGGCTGCGACCGCGGGCCTGGGCGCGTTGTGCACCACCTGGTGGCTCGCCGGAGTCGGATACCCGGCCAGGCCGAACTCCTCGCGGATCGCGCGCGAGGTACCGAAGAAGACGTCCCAGTAGTGGCCGTTCGCGGTGAACGGTCTGACCGCGAGCACGGGACCCGATGGCGTCGCGTCGAGGATCTCGATCACGGGCGCCGGTTCCGCCAGGACATTCGGGATCATCGCGATGCGCGTGCGCAGCCGACGGATCGCGTCATCCACGTCCACCGTGTGGGCTAGCTGCGCAACGAGATCGACGCGGCGATACGGATTGGCCGAGAAGTTCTGGATGCTGTCGCCGAGGATCTTGCTGTTGCCAACGATGGTCTTGACGTTTTCTGCCGTGTTGATCGTGGTCACGAAGAGGGCAATCTCCTCGACGACACCCGTCACACCGCCGCCACTGATCATGTCGCCGACCTTGAACGGGCGGAGCACGACGAGGAAGACACCCGCCGCGAAGTTCGCCAGCAGCCCGGACCACGCCATGCCGATCGCGATCCCTGCGGCAGCGAGGATCGCCGCGAAGCTGGTGGTCTGCACACCGAACACGCCGAGAACGAGAATGACGAGCACCAGCTTGAGCACGACGCTGAGAATGCTGTCGACGTAGCGGGTGAGTGTCGGCTCGATGTTTCGCCGCACGAGCCGCGCCTTGACCGTCCGGGTGATCAGGCCGATCGCGAACCGGCCACCGATCCACAAGGCCAGCGCACCGAGGATCCTCGTTCCGATATCGATGGCGACCGGTAACGAGGTCGCGATCAAGTTGTCGACGAACGAGGGCTCAGCGGGAAGGGACATCCACCCTTGTACGGCAGCCGCGCAGAGCGCTTCAGGTAGTCCGCCCTGATGCTGAAGCCGCGCTACCCTGTCGACATGACCTCCGCGCAGGACGTCCTCGACCGGGTTCACTCCCTTGCCAACCTCGAGGTGCTCGAGGCCGTGCCGGGGGCCGTCGCGCAACGGTTGCTCGCGGAGCTTCCGGCGGTCACCACGCTTGCCGAGCTCGAGGCCCGCGATGCGGTCTTCGCCGCCACCCTCGGGCAAATCGACGCGATGAGCGTCCGTGCCATGCGGCTGCGGATCGACCACGCGCTCGCGGCAGACACGTCGATCGCCGCCCCGACTCGAAGCGTGTTCGCGTCGACGATCGTTGGCTACGCCGATCGGCTGTCTCTGCTCGAACAACGGGCACGCGACGTGGCAGCGCGCGGCGGCGCAGCTGATCCGGATCAGATCGCAGCCATCGTGGTCGAGGCAGCGCGCAGCGTCCTCGAGCTCCGCGCTGTGATCCGCAGGGGCGTGCTCGCCGTGATCGGCGTACTGGCGCAGGGTGACGTCGCAGAGGCGGATCACCGGGCACGCGATCGCGGGCGCTCCGACCCAGAGCGTCAGCGGTGGAGTGCGGCCCGTCGTGACCTCGAAGCGGTCGCTGCGGACCCCGAGCGTGTGCTTGCCGCACCGCTGGCGGCACGCGTGAACGCCCTGCCCGTCGAGCTCGACGAACCGCCGCCCGAGCCCGAACCATCGGTCGCCGATCTGCTCGAGCTCGACTGAGCCTGCGCCGCGGCGACATGGCGCAAGGGCGCGCGCGTTCGGTTGCGTGCCGGCACGCGGTCGCATCATCCGGAGCGACGCGAGCACGATGTTTCCGGAACCCCAACGCGAGGTCGGTGTCCATCGCGCGATGCGCAGCACCGCCATCGTCATTGCACTCGTCGGGTGTTCTCCACCACCCGCCACGGCGCCGGTCGCACGCCCGCAGGTTGCCGCGGCAGCAGCCCCCGAGCTCCTGCCTACGCCTGCCTACCTCACGAGTGGGCGCATCGTGGCAACGGACAGTGGCGCGATCATCATCGACGCGGATAGCGGCACGCTCGTGAAGACCGACCGCGACGGAGCACCGCTCGCACGGCTCGCAATCGGCCGCGACGCCGGCATGCTCGCCCATGATCCGTCCCGCTCCATCGTCTATGTCGCCGATCGCGCAGGCGATCGAGTTCTGGTGGTCGGTGTCGCCGAGCTTCGCGTCGTGCGGATCTGGAAGACACCGGCAGAGCCATTCGGCATCGCGCTCAGTCCGGATCGAGCCACCGTGTTGGTCACCACGGTCGCGGACCGCACGCTCGTTGCGTACGACGCGACAGCCGGGATCGAGAAGTGGCGTGCCCGACTCTCAGCCGAACCGCGCGCGATCGCGGTGTCTCCCGATGGAACGCGCGCGTTGATCACGCTCAACGCGGGATCGCTCGATGAAGTCGCACTCGAAGGCGCCCATCCGGTGACCCCGATCGTGCTCGACCTGGCGTGCGACGAGTGCGCGACCGGACCTGCGTTCGCGCGGGGCAGCTCTGTGGTCTTTCTCGATCAGCACCGCGCGATCGCCTCGTTTCAGCGCGCCGTGCCGGAAGCCCTCGAGCTGATCCACTCGACCGTGTACGGCGGCGGCACCCTGCCCCCCGTCACGCAGCACCTCAGCTTTCTGTCGTTCACCCCGACCCGAGGCCAGACCGTCGCGCAGATCGTTGCAAATCAGCCGCGCTCGATCCTGTGGGATCGCGGGCGCGACACGCTTCATGTCGCCGGCCTGGCGTCGGACACCATGCTTCGTCTCGCGGGTTTGACGCGAGGCAGCACCGACGAGGTGGACGAGGCCGCGGCTGCGTTCGCACTTCGCGTCGGTGAGCGGTGTGGCCCCGATGGCCTGGCGCAAGCGCCCGACGGCAGCATGCTCGTGTGGTGCTCGTTCTCGCGAAGAGTGCTCCGCGTACCGGCCAAGCAGGACTCGCTTCACGAGAGCTCGATGCTCGTCGCCTCCGCACTCTCGACCGAGCAACACGCAGGCTACGTGCTCTTCCACGGCGTCAATCCGCGCATCAATCGTGACGGCGCGCTCGCCTGCTCGACCTGTCATACCGATGGTCGTGCGGATGGCCTGAGCTGGAAGATCCAGGCGCAGACCCGCCAGACGCCGAGCCTGGCAGGTCGAATCATCGGCACGCATCCATACAAG
>JACCQV010000278.1 GCA_013813945.1 Deltaproteobacteria bacterium
CCGCCTGCCCGATCGCAGCCTCGCCGACACCGTCGCGATGCTGCGCGCGGCGAAGCAACCCGCCGCGGCCGTGATCGTCGGCCTGACGTCCGCCGATCGCAATGTTGCCCGCGACGTCAATGCCGAGGGCTTCCTGCTGGTGCCGTTCTCGGATGCCGAGGTGCTCGAGGTCTTCGGTGCCACGACGCGCGCAAAGCGGCTGATCGTCCTCGCTGACGATTCGCCGCTGATCCATCGCCACACGGTACCGATCCTCGAGGACGACGGTTACGACGTGATCTCGGCCTATGACGGTGAAGAGGCGATCGCCAAGGTCCGCGAGCACAAGCCAGACCTCGTGATCACCGATGTCGAGATGCCCAAGCTCGATGGCTACGGCGTGTGCAAGGCGCTCAAGCGAGACCCGGCGACCGCACACCTACCGGTGCTGATCTGCAGCTCCCTCGGCGAAGCCACGGACCTCGAGCGTGGCTTCGATGCGGGTGCGGATGACTACCTCGTGAAGCCCGTGATTCCCGAGGAGCTGTCGACCCGCGTCCGCGCGCTCGTGCTCGGCTCGCTGCCTGCGTCGCGCGAGCGCGTGCTCGTCGTCGATGATTCGCCGGCTCAGCGCCACTACGTCGCGGACTGCCTCGCGCGCCAAGGCTTCGTCGTCACCACCGCGGAGAACGGCAAGATCGCGCTGGAGAAGGCCGCGCAGATCCGGCCCGCACTCGTCGTCAGCGACTACGAGATGCCCGTGATGAACGGCTTCGAGCTCGTGCACGCCCTGCGTCGCGATCCAGAGCTCCGTCAGATCCCCGTGATCATGTTGACCGCACGCGACTCCAAGCGCGACATGGCGCAGATGCGCGCCGCCGGAGCGTCGGCGTACCTGATCAAGCCGTTCTCCCAGGACAAGTGCATCGCCCTCGTCGAACGCACGCTCGCCGAGCGGCGGCTGATGGCCTACAAGGAGGCCTCGTCGCTGTTCATCTCCGAGGGTGCGCGCGCCGCCGCCGAGGATCGCGCGATGCGAGGCGAGACCCTCGCGTTTCGTGCCGACCTCCGCAACGTCAGCATCATGTTCTCCGACCTCGTGGGCTTCACGCCGATGTCGGCGACGATGTCCGCACCCGATCTGATCACGCTGCTCAATGACTACTTCGATGTCATGTGTCCGATCGTGAAGCAGCACGGAGGGGACATCGACAAGTTCATCGGAGACGCGATCATGGCGATCTATGACGAGGTCCGAGGCCAGCCTCCCCCCGCCGTTCGCGCTGTCCGCGCTGCACTCGCGATGCAGGCCGCGATGCCCGCCTTCAATGCAGGACGTGGCATCCAGCTCTCGATGCGCATCGGGATCAACACCGGCCCCGTGGTTCGCGGTGACCTCGGCTCGCGCGTCGTGCGTCGCGACTACACCGTGATCGGCGATACCGTGAACCAGGCCAACCGCTACGAGCAGAAGTGCCCGCACAACGAGGTGCTGGTCTCCGCATCGACCCGCGCGCTGCTCGGGCCTGCCGCGACCGTCCGCGAGGTCACCGGTCTCCAGCTCAAGGGCGTCGCCGAGCCGGTGATCGGGTACGTCGTCGACGCGATTCCAGAGGAGCCGACATGACCAAGACCCCACCCGTCGCAGGCCGCCGTCTGCGGGTCCTGATCGTCGACGACTCGCTGTTCATGCGCGCCGCGATCGCAAAGACGCTCGCCAGCGGTCCGTTCGAGGTCGTTGGCCAGGCGAAGGACGGCAAGGAGGCGCTCGCGCTCATCACCCAGCTCAAGCCCGACGTCATCACGATGGACTTCAATATGCCGGGCATGAATGGCGCCGAGACCGTGCGCGCAGTCATGCAACAGCAGCCGACGCCGGTCGTCATGTTCTCTGCGCATACCAAGCAGGGTGCGAAGGAGACCTTCGACGCACTCGCAGCGGGTGCCGTCGATTTCGTGACCAAGCCCGCGGGCGAGGTCTCGACCGACCTCTCGAAGATCGCCGAGGAGCTCGCTCGCAAGTTGCTGGCCGCCTCGCACGCGCGCCCGCGCGCCGCGCCCGCCGCTGAACCGCCGACCCGCGCGTCCGGACAGTTCCTGGCCGCGCGCACCATGCCCGGCCTCGGCGTCGGCGTCGGCGGAACCCCGCTCCCCGGAGCCACGCCGCGCCTGTGCGTGATCGGCATCTCGACCGGTGGTCCTGCGGCGCTGTCCGAGGTCATCCCTGCCCTCCCGAGTGACCTCAAGCTCGCGATCGTCGTCGTGCAGCACATGCCCGCGGGCTTCACGCAGGCATTCGCGGAGCGGCTCGATTCGCTGAGCAAGGTCAGCGTCCGTGAGGCACAGCACGGCGACAAGCCGCTTGCTGGCTCGGTCCTCATCGCACCCGGCGACAAGCACCTCGAGTTCGACGAGCGTGGTCACGTGACCCTGACCGACGGCCCGATGGTCAACGGATGCCGCCCTGCGGCCGATGTCACGATGACCTCCGCCGCGAAGGTCTACGGCCGCCGTGCGATCGCGGTCGTGATGACCGGCATGGGCAAGGACGGCGCCGCGGGTGCGCTCGCGATCAAGCGCGCCGACGGCAAGACCATGGCTCAGGACCAGACGACCAGCGTGATCTACGGGATGCCCAAAGCGGCGGTCGATGCGGGCGCGATCAACGAGGTCGCTGCACTCGGCGACATCGCGACGTGGCTGCGCTACGCGTGACTTCGCACCTTATTGCGCCCGCGCTCCGCGCTCCGGGCTCCGGGCTCCGCGGCGCGTGCGCGGCGTGGGCCAGAGGGTGAACCGCCAAGGGCGCCAAGAACGCCAAGCAGAAGGATCTTGGGGGCTCGCCCGCGGGGACGTGTGCCTCGGATCTGAGCCACGAAAACACGAAGGCCACGAAGCAGAGGTTTGATCGGCGCTCCGCGCCACAGATCCTTCTGCTCTGCAGCCTCTGAGTCTCTGCGGTAAGTCTTTTCTGGCACACGCCTGAACAGCACACGCCTGAACAGCACACGCCTGAACAGCAGACGCCTGAGGGCGAAGCCCGAAATCCTTCTGCTTCGTGGCCTTCGTGTCTTCGTGGCTCATCTCCGGGGCACACGTCCCCGAGGGCGAAGCCCGAAATCCATCTGCTTGGCGTCCTTGGCG
>JACCQV010000297.1 GCA_013813945.1 Deltaproteobacteria bacterium
CGGTACGCACTGACCCAGCCGCGCGCCGACAGCGTCCCTTCCACCGACGATGCGAGGGCACGAGCGACCGCGGGATCCTTGCCCGCCAGCGACGTCGTCCCCACGGGAGCGCCATCGCTGATCGCGACCGGCACACCGGCGCCGTCGACCACCGTCACCCGCGCGCCGGGCCCGAGCCGCGCAGCCGCGAGCAGATCGCGCACGAACCCGAGATCGAGCGCAGCCACGAACACCCCGATCAGCTCACCCGTTCGACCGCGCGCCTGCACGACGAGGTGCACCACCGGTCGCCCCTCTGCGTGCACCGCATCTCCGACATAGCCCCCGAAGCTGTGCGACCCGACATCGGCGCCAGCCGGAACCGGATCCCCGTAGCGCAGCTTGCCCTCCGGATCGAGGATCGACAGCGCATGAACGATCGGCACGTCGCGCCGCAGTCGCCTGAGCAACAGCTGCGTCTTCTGCACGTCATCCGGTGCATCGGCCCACGTCGCGGCCGCGAGCTCGACCGTGCGCCGCGAATCCTGCAGCTTCCCGTCGAGTGCCGCGCCGAGCGCACGAATATGGGCGAGGGCGCCGCGAATCACCTCGCGCTGTACATCGTCGCGCGCGCGCACGATCGCGAGTCCGCCGACGATGAGGGTAGGGACGATCGCGGCGAGTGCGAGGACGATGAGGACGCGCCAGCGCAGGGAGCTCGTGGTGCGTGCGGGCTCGGTCGTGGCGGGCTCGGTGTCTTCAGACTCGGTGCGCCCCGTGCTCGGGGGCCTCGTCTTCGCGGTGCCCTTCACGTGTGCTTCCCCGGCTGCGACTGGACTTGGTGGAGATCCGACCCAGGAAAGATGAACCGCAGAGACGCAGAGGGCGCAGAGCAGAGAGGGTTTCGGGCTTCGCCCGTTTGCGCGTGCGCTGCTCGCGCGTGTGCTGCTCGCGCGTGTGCCGCTCGAACGTGTGCCGCGGGCGTTTCGTGCGGGGAAGGTGAGCCGCCAAGGACGCCAAGAACGCCAAGCAGAAGTTCAAGTAGAAGGCGTGTCGCCGCGCGATCCAACTCTCTGCTCTGCGGCCTCTGCGCCTCTGCGGTTAGTCCGTTCCGGCACACGGCCTGCGAGCACACGCGCGAACGCGCGAAGCGCGAAAAACGTCTTCCTCTACTTGGCGTTCTTGGCGCCCTTGGCGGCTCCGAGATCAGGGAGCACACGTGCGTACCGAGCGCGGAGTCCCCGTGCGCGAAGTCCGCTCGCGCGCTGTCCCCGTGCGTGCCGCCCCCTTGCGTGGTGTCCCCTTGCACCGAGCCCCTGCTCACGGGGGCCCCCGAACCAGCCGGCCCCAGCCACGACGCACACCCTCGATCGCCTCCTCTGCCGTCGCATCACCTGCCACCACCGCTGCCAGCGCAGGATTCAGATCATCGAACAGCAGCGGCGTCACCGCGACGCGCGGCAACATCTCGGCACCACGCAGCGCTTCGTACGCTGCGCGCGCGAGCGGCGGAGCCGAGGCGAGCGCCGAGATCCGGGTCGGGACCGTCGAGAACGCCTGCGCGAGCTTGATCGCGACCGGCAGGCTCGCGAGCTCGCCCGCGAGGCGCCAGCCCTGGTCGGGGTTCTTCGCGCATGCGGGCACCACGAGCAGCTGGCCACCGCGCGGAGCGCGCGCGATCGCGGAGACCGCGACGCGATCCGCATCGCGGAGTGCACCGAGCTGCCAGGGCCCCGTGATCCAGTAGGCGACCTCGTGCGCGTTCCAGCGGCGCAGCTCGTCGGGGGCCTCGCTGCCTGACGGGGGCGGGGGCGCAGCGACGTCGCCGAAAACCGCCGCGAAGCTCGCGAGGGCGCGGGCGGCGCCGGGTCCATCGATCCCGCCGGCGGCCAGATCGGCGCCCTCGGAGCGCAACCACGGCACGAGCCAGTAGCCGTCGACGCGGATGCCGAGCGGGTAGCGGCGACCTTCACTGCGCGCGGCGCGCGAGGCTGCGATGAGATCGGCGATGCTCGCCGTTGCGGGCGCGGGGCTCGCGGAGTCGCGGATGACGATCAGGCCGTCGACCGCTTGCGGTACGCCCCACGCAGGACCGGGTTCGAGCTGACCGAGGGCGGCGGCCTCGGGGGTCCAGTCGAGTGCGGCGAGCTCCGGCGGGACCGGAAGGAGCTGCGCACGCAGACCCGGCAACCAGGTTGCGTCGATCCGGATCAGATCGGGACACCCCGTCTTGGCGTGGAGAATCTCGCTGATCACCTGCTGGCCGCGTGCGAACGGAACGAGCGAGGAGTCGACGGCGAGACCGCGCTCGGCGATCGTCGCATTGAACAGCTCGGTCTCGTCGGGGTTGAACGTGTGGAGGAAGCGGATCGTCGCGGGAGGCGCGCCGTCCTCGCCGCAGCCGAACAGGGTCGCCGCGCAGCACGCGATCGCGATCAGCCGGGACGACACCGCGCGAGTCTATCTCGCCCCCGTGTTATCAAGGCGACGTGAGGAGCATGACCGGCTTTGGACGCGGCGTCGCCGAGCAGGGCGGGCTGCGCGCGACGGTCGACATCCGGGCCGTCAATCATCGGTTCCTCGATCTCAAGCTGCGCGGTGCCCCGGTGTCGCCGGCGACCGAAGAGGCCATCTCGGCGCGGGTGAGGACGTCGATCGAGCGTGGCTCGATCGTCGTGGCGATCCACATCGGTCGCGAGGGTGCACCGGCGGGCGTGATCATCGACGCGCAGGCCGCCGACAGTGCGCACCGGATGCTCGCGGCGCTTGCGAACCGGCTCGGTATGCCGGGGCCGGATCTGGCGCTCGTCCTCGCGCAGCCAGGCGTCGTGATCTCCGCGGAGCGCACCGATGACGAACCTCCGGTGCTGCCGGCGCTCGAGGCGGCGCTCACCCAGCTCCACACCATGCGCGCGTCGGAAGGCGAGGCGCTCGCCGTCGAGCTGCGGATGCGGTTCGACGAGCTGACGGCGCTACGAACGCAGATCGCGACGATCGCATCGACCTTGCCCCAGCAGCTCACCCGGCGGCTGCAGGAGCGGATCAAGAAGCTGTTCGAGCCAGCCGAGATCGGTGCGGTCGACCCGACCCGCCTCGCCCAGGAGGTCGCGCTGCTCGCCGACCGGTCGGACGTCACCGAGGAGCTGGTCCGGCTGGCGAGCCACCTCGACCAGGCCCGGCTGCTCGTCGCCGGCGCCACTCCTGCGGGCCGTCGCCTCGACTTTCTGGTCCAGGAGATCGGCCGCGAGCTCAACACGATCGGTAGCAAGTCCACCGTCACCGAGATCAGCGCCGCCATCGTCGAGGGCAAGGCCGTCCTCGAGAAGGTGCGCGAGCAGGTCCAGAACGTCGAATGAGTCAGTGCTCGGATGTATGATTCGCCCGTGACCGATCGAGGTGTCCTGGTCATCGTCTCGTCGCCTTCCGGCGCGGGCAAGACCACGTTGACGCGTCGGCTCTTGACGGAGCACCCCGGCCTCGAGTTCTCGGTGTCCCACACGACGCGGCCTCCGCGTGCGGGCGAGATCGACGGCAGGGACTACCACTTCGTGTCGCCCCAGGCGTTCGAGGACATGGTCCGCGCCCACCAGTTCGCCGAGCATGCGTTCGTCCATGGCAACCGCTACGGCACCGCCGAGGCGCCCGTCGAGACCGCGCTCGCTGCCGGCAAGGACATGATCTTCGATGTCGACTGGCAGGGCGGGGCGGCACTGTCGAAGCGCTGGCCCCAGGATTCGTTGAAGATCTTCATCCTTCCGCCTGACCTCGAGACCCTGGCGTCCCGGCTCAAGCAGCGCGCGACGGATGCTCCCGAGATCATCCAGCGTCGCCTGCAGAAGGCGATCGAGGAGCTGGAGCACTACGACGAGTACCAGCACCTGATCGTCAACGACGAGCTCGAACGCGCTTACGCGACCTTGCGTGGGATCTACCTGACCCGCCGGTACGGGGTGGTCGATCGACCTGACGTTCCCTACTCCCTGAGCGAGGCCGCTGGTGTCGTGGCGGCGAACACCGCGGCAGAGGCGCACGCGCGCCGACTGGTCGGACGAGCGCCCTGACTCGCCACGACGGTACCGAGACGCTGCGACAGCGCAAAGGGTCGCAATTGACGACGCTGGTGGGTTGGGCCAACCTGAACCTATGAGGACTTTTGGTGTGATGGTCCTGGGGGTTCTTGCAGCGGCGGGGTGTTCGCGCACGTTCAAGGGAGAAACCATCCAGCCCAACCCGCTGGGGGATCCCAACGAGACGCTGCGCAGCTCCGAGAAGATCACGATCGTCCGCGGGGACATGGAGCTCGAAGCTCCTGACCCGGCCGCCGCGACTCGTCGCGCCAGCGTCCTGCGCAATCACAAGTACCCGCTGTTCAACCAGGCGAGCTTCACGATCGTCTCGCGCGACCGGCTCCGCTTCCACGTCCAGATCGATCACAAGTGGCAGGAGTGGGCCGATCTCAACTCCTGGACGGTCTCGCTCGAGGATGACCGCGGCCGTAGGTGGGTGCCCGAGGCGATCGAGCACGCCCGCACGAAGATGATGACCACGATGTGGGATCGCGAGATCCAGACCGCGCAGCGCAACAAGTTCGGCGACATCGTCGCGCTCAATGACGACGGCTGGAAGCGCCGCCAGAGCCTGGGCTCGCTGTCGGTATTCCGCGGCAAGGCCGACTTCGTGTTCTACCAGCGCGACCTGTTCCACGCCGACGTCCGCAAGCTGCGCCTGGTCGTCCGCCGGCCCGGTGAGGCCTTCGAGTTCGTCTGGCGGTTCCAGGATCACGTCGCCTCGGAGTGACGATCGTTCGCTGCGTGGTAGCCTGTTGATTGCGGCCCGCGCGCGACGATGCATCAGCTCGATCAGATCCTCTCCGAAGTCGCCGGCTATTTCCCGAGTGCAGACCTGCCCCTGGTACGCCGTGCGTATCAGTTTGCCGCGCAGGCGCACGATGGCCAGACCCGCAAGTCGGGGGATCCGTACGTCACCCATCCCCTCGCGGTCGCGCAGATCATCGCCGAGCTCAAGCTCGACGTCGCCAGCGTGTGCGCCGGCCTCCTGCACGATTGCGTCGAGGACACGAGCGCGACCATCGAGCAGCTGAGCGAGCTGTTCGGCAAGGAGGTCGCGTTCCTCGTCGAGGGCGTGACCAAGCTCGGCAAGCTGCCGTACTCGACGCGCGAGGAGCAGCAGGCAGAGAACTTCCGCAAGATGCTGCTCGCGATGGCGCGCGACATCCGCGTGATCCTCGTCAAGCTGTGCGACCGGCTCGACAACATGCGCTCGCTCAACCACCTGCCTCCGGAAAAGCAGGAGCGGATCGCGGCCGAGACGATGCAGATCTATGCGCCGCTCGCGAACCGCCTCGGGATCCAGTGGGTCAAGGTCGAGCTCGAGGATCTCGCGTTCAAGTACTCGAACCCAGGTGAGTACGAACAACTCGCGCAAGATGTCGCGAAGAGCCGCGCCGAGCGCCTCGAGTACATCCACTCCGTCGAGAAGCTGATCCAGAAGGAGATGAACGATCTCGGCGTCCCGTGCGAGGTGATGGGCCGCGCCAAGCACCTGTGGTCGATCTACCAGAAGATGAAGCGCACGCAGCGCCCGTTCGAGGAGATCCACGACGCGATCGGGTTCCGCGTGATCACCGACTCGCAGATGCACTGCTACCAGGCGCTCGGCGTCGCCCACCAGACGTGGACTCCGATCCCCGGGCGGTTCAAGGACTACATCGCGTTGCCGAAGCCGAACCTCTACCAGTCGCTGCACACCGCCGTGATCGGCCCGCGCGGCGAGCGCATCGAGATCCAGATTCGCACCAACGAGATGAACCTCGTCGCGGAGCACGGGATCGCCGCGCACTGGAAGTACAAGGAGGGCAAGCCGATCGCGCCCGACGACAAGAAGTTCGCGTGGCTGCGCCAGCTGATGGAGAGCCAGAAGGAGCTGCGCGATCCGACCGAGTTCCTCGAGTCGGTCAAGATCGACCTGTTCGGCGACGAGGTCTACGTGTTCACCCCCGGTGGCGACGTCAAGGCGCTGCCCAAGGGCAGCTGCCCGATCGACTTCGCGTACTCGGTCCACTCGTCGATCGGCGACCACTGCTCGGGCGCGCGCGTCAACGGGATGATCGTTCCGCTGCGCTACCAGCTCCGCAACGGCGACACGATCGAGATCATCACGAGCCCGAACCAGAAGCCGAACAAGGACTGGCTCAAGCTCGTCAAGACGGCGCGCGCGCGCACCAAGGTCCGTTGGCTGCTGCGTCAGGAGCAGCGCGACAAGGCGGTCGTCCTCGGAACCGACCTCCTCGACAAGGCGCTGCGCAAGAACAACACCACGCTGTCGCGTGCCGAGAAGCAGCTCAAGATCGCCGCGCAGGAGCTGAAGTGCGTGACCGTCGACGAGCTGATCATCCAGATCGGTTACGGCAAGATCACGACGCAGCAGGTCCTCGAGAAGGCGCTGCCCGAGCTCGCCAAGAAGAGCGACGACGCGCCGGTCAAGGCCGAGAGCATGCTGAAGACGCTGCTGCGCAAGGTCACGCGCCGCACGACGTCGTCGGGCATCAAGGTCGCCGGCGAGGAGGACATTCTCGTGCGGTTTGCGAAGTGCTGCTCGCCGCTACCTGGCGATCCGATCACCGGCTTCATCTCGCGCGGCCGCGGCGTCACGGTCCATCGTCGCGATTGCGACAAGGGTCTCGATCTCGATCCCGAGCGCCGCATCGACGTCGAGTGGGACGGGATGGGCAAGACCCAGCACGAGGTCGCGATCCAGGTCCTGTGCTCCGACAAGCCGGGCCTGCTCGCGCACATCTCGCAGTCATTCACCGATCAAGGCGTCAACATCTCGCAGGCGCACTGCCGCGCGACCGAGGACGGCCGTGCCGTCAACACGTTCCACGCGTCGGTGAA
>JACCQV010000027.1 GCA_013813945.1 Deltaproteobacteria bacterium
GTGTCTCGGTGAGGCAGGGGGAACCACGTGCAGCACTCCGTCCCAGACCTCGTCCCGATGGTCGACGCCGTTGCGACGCCGTTCCTCGAGCCACTCGAGGACGTGCTCGTCGGGCGTGAGCAGGAGCGTTTGCATCGCATCGACTATACCCGCCGAGGCCATCCGTCGACCACGAGCACGATCCAGGCCCACTGCAACCGCGTGAAAACCCGCGCGGGTCCGTCCGGGATTCCCAACGCCGGACGCTGCGGCCGAGCGACGGCCAAAACCCGTACGGGTGCGGGAGCTGCGCCGGCCTGGTGGGCTAAAGTGCCGACGTGCGCTGCCTGTTCATCATCGATCCGCTCGAACGACTCCAGCTTGCGGGAGATACGTCGTACGCGTTGATGCTGGAGGCGGCGTCGCGCGGCTGGGACGTCTGGACCTGCCAGCTCGAGCACCTCGGTCTGATCGGTGATGACGCGGTGGTCGATGCGTCGCCGACGATCGTGATGCCCGGGACCACACCGACCGAAGCATTCCAGGTCGAGGCACGCACCGCGCAGCGGCTCGCTGACTTCGACGCCGTGCTGATGCGCAAGGACCCTCCGGTCGACGTCAACTACCTGCACGCGACGTGGATCCTCGAGCACGCTCGCGGCAAGACCCTGCTCGTCAACGATCCGCGCGGGCTGCGCGAGCTCAACGAGCACCTCGCCGTGCTGCGGTTCCCACACCTGACTCCGGCGACGATCGTCACGCGATCGGCGGACAAGCTGCGCGCATTCCAGGCAGCTCAGGGCGGCGCGATCGTGGTCAAGCCGGTCGACGGCTACGGCGGGCTGGGCATCTTCGTCGTGCGCGACGGCGATCCGAACGCATCCTCGATCCTCGAGACCTCGACGGGCGCCGGCGCGCGATGGACGATCGCGCAGAAGTACTTGCCCGAGGCAGTGCAGGGCGACAAGCGCATCATCCTCGCGGATGGCGAGCCCGTGGGGGCCGTCCTGCGTGTCCCCGCGAGCGCCGAGGCACGCGGCAACCTTCACGTGGGTGGCAAGGCCGTGAAGACCGAGATCGACGCGCGCGACCGCGAGATCATTGCAGCGGTCGCACCATGGCTCCGCGAGCACGGCCAGATCCTCGTCGGTCTCGACGTGATCGGCGGGATGTTGACGGAGATCAACATCACGTCGCCCACGGGTGTGCGGCAGGCGTCCCGGCTCGATGACAGAAATGTTGCCGCGCCGATCCTCGATTGCTTCGAACGAATGGTGCGCGGACTCCGCAAATGAGCGTTGCGCGCCTGGCGCTGCTCGCGGTCGTGGTGGCGTGTGCGAACCCGAGGGTCGTGATGTCCCCGGAGCAGGGCGCCAGGATCGGGACGATCGAGCTGGGATGGTCGCGGGCCGAGGTCAACGACGAGCTCGGGCCCTGACATGGTTCTCGCTTGGATCCTGCGTCGACCCTGGTCCGCCCGAGCGGCATTGTTCATCGCGATGGTGGCGGAGCTCATCATCATCATCGCGAGCCAGGGTGACTTCGCGGCGTCGGATCCGCTGTGGTACGCGGACATCGCGCATCACATCTCGCTCGATGCCGGCGAGTTCTTCACGTCACCACCGCGTCATCCGTTCCAGATGCGGGTCGGGCTCACGCTGCCGCTCTCGCTGATCTATCGCGTGTTCGGCGTGTCATTGCTGACCACGAATCTCCCGAGCATCCTCGCGGCGCTCGGCGTGATGCTCGTCGTCTATGCGGCGGCGCCGACTCCGCGCGCGAAGCTGATCGGTCTCGTGCTCGTCCTCGCGTGCACGCCGCTCGTGCGTCACGCGAGCATGCTCAATGTTGACCTCCCGGCCGCGGCCTTGATGGCCGGCGTCACCCTGTTCCTGGCCCGGCGCTGGGTCCTCCTCGCGATGGTGACGTGGTTCGCGGCCTTCCTCGTCAAGGAGACCGGGCTGTGGTGTGCACCGCTCTGGATCTACGTGATCGTCGTCGACGCTCGTGCGACCGGGCTGCGCACCGCCGCTCGCCGCTACGCACCCGCGTTCGCGGTCGGCGCGGCGCTCGCGATCACGTACCTCGTCGTGTGCGCTCGGATCTGGGGCGATCCGTGGGCGCGGTTCGCCGGCATCGAAGAGCTGACCGATGGCCACGCGTGGTCGATGACCGACAAGTCGGCGGCGCAGTGGATCGAGCGCCTCGGCTGGGCCACCCCGGTGGCTCTCGGCAAGCTGTTCCTCGCGACGCTGATTCCGGCCGTGCTCGCGCCGTGGCTGGTGCGCCGGGAGGATCGAATCTGGCTGGTGTCGACGGGATCGATCCTGGCGCTGTTCTGGTTCGGCTCGACGAGCCTCTCGGCGTACGCACCGCTGCCGATGTCGGCGCGCATGATGCTCCCCGTACTTCCGGGGATCCTCGTGCTCGCGACGCTCGGCACCGAGGGCGCGATCGATCGGCTCCGGGGTTCGCGGTGGCAAACGCCTCTGCTCGTCGTATTTGCCGCCGCGGTGCTCGTGCCGGGCGCCCTGTCGATCCGGTTCTTGATCAGCCGACCCAGGCCGGAGACCGATGCGTACGCGATCGTACGGCACGCCGTTGCGGATCCGGCCCGCCGGGTGGTTCTCGTCTGCGGCGATCCGCGGTGCTCACCGATCTCGACGTTTCACTTTGGCTTCGCACCACCACCGAACCTGACGATCCTGTTTGCCGGCAACTTCGCGGCGATGCAGCGTCCGGCCGGCATCACCGCGTTCGTGATGGTCAACCTGCGTCGCGGCGCCGGCGCCGAGTGGGTCGATCCGGCGACCGACCCGCTGGGCTACAAGGTCGACAGGATCGAGGAGCTCCGGTTGCCGGTGCTCCTTCGCCACGGATCGGTGCGGCTCTACGACGGCGGTGATGGCGTGCGGTTGTGGGAGGCGCTGCGTGGCGGGACCTGAGTGGAGGACGGCGCTCCTCGTCGGTACGCTGGGCATGGTGAGTGCGGCGTGCGGCGACAATCGCAGCGACGATCTGTACTTCACGTTCGACGATCGCAAGGTTCTGTGCGGATTCTCGATCGACGAGCACCTCCGCCCCGTGGACTGGAACCGTCTGCAGGAGCGGATCGATCTCGCCGCGGACGAGGACTGGGTGCTCAACGTCTACGCGCACACGCCGGGCGTGACGGTCAGCCACGCGACGCTCGACCGCGCCTTCACGATGTTCGCGCGAGCCGGGCTGGGCTTCACGACCTATCGAGATCTCGATCCGGACGACACTCCATACCCGGGCGTCGTCTTCGCATTCGACGATGATGCGATCGATGCGTGGTTCGACGCGCGCGAGCTGTTCGTCCGTCACGATGCCGTGCTGACGTTCTTCGTGACCTACTACGCCTCGTTCTCTGCCGAGGGTCGCCAGCGCCTGCACGACCTCGCGAGCGATGGCCACGCGATCGAGGCGCATGGCGTCAATCATCTCAGCGCCGTCAGCTACGCGACGGAGCACGGCGCCGAGGCCTACGTCATCGACGAGGTCTTGCCATCCCTGCAGATCCTGCGCGATGACGGCTTCGACCCGACGAGCTTCGCGTACCCCGGCGGTGCGCGCTCGGAAGCGACCGATCGCGCGATCGAACCGCACGTTCGCTACC
>JACCQV010000329.1 GCA_013813945.1 Deltaproteobacteria bacterium
CTGCCACGGTGCCGACCGCAACTCTGCGCCGTTCGCGCATGTTCCGAGCCCCGACGGTCGGCTCGCTCACACTCCTTGCACGCCTCCGTCAACTGCACACATCACCGTTTCGGTTCTTGCCAACCCCAGGCTGCGTTCGCCGCTCCGAAAAGCCGCATCGATCGGCCTATCCTCACCGCCGATCACGAGGCCCTTCATCAACGGGCCGAACTCGTTGACGGGGAAATACGGAACGGGTGACGGATCCACGACCGTTGGATGCTACAGCGGCTCGTTCGAGAGTGGATATCTGGCGCTGTCCGGTGCGTCGAAATGCCACCATTCGAGAGGGATCCCGACGAAGCCTGCCTTCTTCATCGCGCGCGCGAGCCTCCTGGCCTCGATCCCCCGATCTCCGACGAGTGCGCGCACCCGGTGCGCGGCGTTCGAGAATTCGTCGAACTTCGTAGGCAGCAACACCGGCTCACCGTCGAGGTCGACGACAGCGAGATCCACTGCAGCCCCGCGGCTGTGTCGCGATCCGCGCCTGGGATTCGCGACGTAGCGGCGATCCGCTGCCTTGTCCCAGAGTAGCTGTTGCACTGACGTTGGCCGGTAGCAGTCCCACACGAGCAGGCGGCGCTGCTCGGCGCGAAACAACGTCGCCGCCTTCGCGAGCCGAGCCACGACCGAGCGCCGCAGCTTGCACACGCCCTTTGCGTAGAGAGCCTCACCGGTGAAGTTGTCGGCGGTGGCGTACTTGAGATCGATCACGGCATCCGGGATCACCGAGCTGACCTCCACAAGATCGCCCGGCCTGTCTCCGGCGGCCGCGACACGCGCGAGCACCATCACGATCACCGCCACACAGCGCACCATTGGTAGATCTACTTTCCCTCATCTTGACGATGAGCCGGTGACGGGAAGACCGCCAACCCGCGTTGAGGCTACGGTCCCGTGGCGCAGGCTGTGAGGATACCGCTGTATCGCTTGCCGTCGGAGCCGGTGTATCCGGTGCAGGGCTCGCCGGCCTTGCCGCGATACTTGGGCGCAGATGGCGCCCAGTCACAGAGATCACATTCGTAGATCCCGGCGACAGGGCTATCACTCGGGCGCTGACCCCGCGCGTAGCCTCGACAAGGCTGACCTGAGGTTCCGTTCCAGGATCGCCCGAGCACGCACGACGCGGGCATTCCGCTGCGGGGGGCGCAGTCCGATCTGGTTCGGTCGACACAGTGAATCACTCCCCCCGTGGTTCCGTCAGGGAGTGGCGAGTCATCGGATCCCGTCACTGTGTACGCGACGGGACACAGACCGTTTCGTTCGGCGTCCCGGCATTCGCAACTGGGCGCTCGCAGCTTCGACTTGCAGGCGTTGGTCGTCCAACCCTCCGCTGTCTCGATCTTGCATTCGCACGGTGTTCCGGTAGCGACCCGGTCCTGCTCCGGTGACCGCGTCACCCGGACCGGGTCGGATGCATCAGCTGCTGTGACACCGGCATCTCCAGCACCGCGTGCGAGCCGCGCGATCCGAACGAGCACGACCTCGCGATCACTTGCCTGCGGGGCGGCCTCAAGGTAGCGGCGAAGGTACGCCGCGGCGCGCTCGCGGTCGCCGAGGCGTTCATACAGATCGGCGATCCGGAACAACGGATCGGCAGCCGGACTCGCGGCGTAGGCTTCCTGATACGCCGCGAGTGCGAGCGCAAGCTCGCCCCGTTGCTCGGCCGAGCGTGCGAACGCCAGCTTGTCGATCAACGGCACAGAAGCCTCGCTGGCGGTCGCAACCCCGACGGCGGGCCTGTCCGGGATTCCGGTGTCCGGGCTCCGAAGAAAGTAGACGGCGACGGCGACGGCGAAACCCAGGAGTGCGATGGCGACCGCCATCGGCCAGCGGCGACGGCCAGCGGACGCGGGTTCGCTCGCCACGTGGTCGAGGCGTAAGGCCCGTTCGGTGGCGATCTCGCGGGAGCTGAGGGGTGCCCGCCGCATGGTGCCGGTAGCCGACGCGCCAGCGGCGGCAAAGCGTGGGGCTACCGCCGCATCGCTGAGCACGTCGGCGGACCCGAGTGCTTCGGCGAAGTCGAGTGCATCGTCGAACCGATCCGACGGCGACCGCTCGAGTGCCCGCGCCACGGCGGCGACCAACGCGGGCGGAAGTCCCGGACGCAGTGTCTCGAGCGACGGCGCCGGACGTAAGAGTGATTCGCTGCGTTCGGTGAAGCTCGTGCCTGGGAACGGATTGTGGCCCGTGAGCATCGCGAACAGCGTGGCGCCGACGGAATAGAGATCGGCGCGGTGATCGACCTCGGCGTCGGCGAGTTGTTCGGGCGCCATGTACTGCGGAGTGCCGATCACCCGTCCTGTGCCCGTATCGGTCTGCGCAACGTCCGCATCGATCGACTTGGCGATCCCGAAGTCCATGATCTTGACGCTGCCCTCAGCGCTCGTGAGCAAGATGTTCGCGGGCTTGATGTCGCGGTGAATGATCCCGGCCGCGTGGCTCGCGTGCAGACCGTGCAGGATCTGACGCGTGATCGAGATCGCGCGTACCGGCTCGAGGGCTCCCGCCTTCAGTACTGACTGGAGATCGCGCCCATCGACGTACTCCATCACGATGAAGTCGAGGCCCTCGCTGTCGACCCCGACGTCATAGATCTGGACGACGTGCTCGTGGACGATCCGGCTCGCGGCGCGTGCCTCCTGGCGGAACCGCGCGAGCTGATCGCGATTGGCGTTGGCATTCGAGACGAACTTGATCGCAACGCGCTTGTCGAGCCCGATGTGATCTGCCTCGTAGACTGCGCCCATGCCGCCACGGCCGAGCAACCTGCGCACGAGGTAGCGGCCGTCGATCGTCTTGCCGAGCAGCGCGTCCTGTCCCGAATCGTCCTCCTCGACGACCGCGCCGCCATCGAGCGGGCAGAACCGCTCAGCTCGTGCGTACGAAGCGTGACAGATCACGCAGCGCGGCTTGGTCTCAGCCTTCGGACCTCCCACTCGACGAGTCTAGCGCACGAGCCGGTGGGGCTTCGTTCAACCTGCCGCTCATTTGAGGTTGAAGTCGCCGCGGGTCAGTCCGACCTGATAACCATCGACAGCGCCCCGGCACCGCGTTGCGCCCTCGACGGTATTGGGAACCATGAAGAGAAACCTGCCGTAGAAGAATGACTTGTAGTCATAGGGCTGGGTTGCCGGCTGGAGCGCCCACGGTTGGACGTCGGCAGCCGCGGAGTTGACACAGCGGTTTGCGCTGGCCGAGCCCATGTAGATGCTGCTGTACGAATCTTCACACTCATCGGACTCGTAGATCATGAGAGGTCCGCTGGTGGTGGTCGTCAGAACCGGTGTACCGCTCGAATCGGTCGTACACATCTGGGCCTTCTGCCAGTGGATGCTGCAACACACCTCGGTCGCGGCGCTGCCACTCCCACTGCCGCTGCCGGTGGCGAGCTGCCCCGACGTCGAGAGGGTCTCCGCGTCGCCCTCGTCTGCCACGACGCACCCGCCGAGCGCGGAGGTGGCAGCGAACACGGCGATCAGGGTTCGCCAGCCCGTCGTGCGGCGCTGCGGTTGTATGACAGTGACGGTGAGGTCTTGCGGTTTAGCCATGACGAGCACATGAGCAACGGCTGCGCCAAGCCTGACCGCTTGTGTTTTCCTGGAGTTGCGCGATCCTGGCCACGCAAGATCTTGCGTGATCGAGCAACCCACCGTGAGTAACTCAAAGGAGCGAACGCTGAAGGGCAGAGCGAGGGTGCTGCAGCCGCGCACGACGCTCGTGCTCTATCACCGCGACGGAGCGACGGTCGCGCACATGGACAAGGGCCGAGCACTCGTCGTGGGCCGGTCGATACCATCGGACGTCGTTATTCCGGATCCCGGGTTGTCGCGGCAGCACGCGCGATTCACGTGGGATGACGAAGGCGTACGGGTCGAGGATCTCGAGAGCACCAACGGCACCAAGAAGAACGGCAAGCCGGTCAAGCGCGCGAAGATCGCGCCGGGCGACGAGATCGCTGTCGGCCCGGTGATCGTGTCGGTTCATCTCGTGTCATCGACCGACGAAGAGCTGTGCGGGTTCGATGGGCACGATCGCTTCGTCGCCGCGTTCGCCGACGAGATCCTGCGGGCGCGGACGTTTCAACGATCGCTGGCGCTAGTCCTCGTGCGCGGCGCCACCGGAACGGAAGGTCACATCAGCCGGTGGTCGAGCCGGCTGCGCGCGCGGCTCCGTCCGGTGGATCGCGTCGGAATTTACGGTCCGTCGGCGCTGCTGGTATCGCTGCCCGAGGCAACACCTGACACCGTGCGTGCGCTCGCCGACGGACTCGCCGGCGGCGATCCAGCTCTCACGTGTGCCGTCGCGATGTTCCCCGCGGACGGTGGGTCCGTGGAGGAGCTGATCGCGGCACTGCACGCCGCGCGACGGGCCGATCGCCCAGACTCGAACGACGACCCGGGCGTGATCGTCAAGAGCGCTGCGATGAAGGAGGTGATGTCCACGATCAAGCGGCTCGCCCGGTCGACGATCACGGTGTTGATCCACGGCGAGACCGGCACGGGCAAGGAGGTGATCGCGCGTGCGATCCACGAGAGCGGGCCGCGCAAGAAGCGGCCACTGCGCTCGCTGAACTGCGCGGCCATCCCCGTCACCTTGATCGAGAGCGCGCTGTTTGGACATGAACAAGGCGCATTCACAGGTGCCGACAAGGCCGCGCGCGGCATCTTCGAACAAGCCGACGGAGGCACGGTGCTGCTCGACGAGGTAGGCGAGCTGTCCTCGGGCGCGCAGGCGGCGCTGCTCCGCGTGCTCGAGACCAAGCAGGTCACGCGCGTCGGCGGCGACAAGGACATCAACGTCGATGCCCGCGTGATTGCCGCGACCCATCGCGATCTCGAGGCGATGGTCGAGGCCGGTCGGTTTCGGCAGGATCTGCTGTATCGCCTCAATACGATGACGCTGCGAATTCCAGCGTTGCGCGAGCGCGTGGAGGAGGTCCGCCCACTCGCCGAGCGCTTTCTCGACGAGGCCTGTCGCCAGGCGGGCACAATGCCCAAGACGCTCGATCCGAAGGCGCTCGCGGCACTCGAACGGTACGCCTGGCCGGGCAACGTCCGCGAGCTGCGCAACGCGATCGAGCGTGCGGTGGTCCTGGCGGAGACCAACGTGATCACGCCAGCCGATCTCACGGATCGCATCCGCGGCGGATCAGCCGCTCACGCGGTGGAGCCGGAGCCGGCCGAGATCCCGGCCGACTACAAGGACCACCTACGCCGCTACGAATCCGAGCTCATCGTCCGCGCGCTGCACAAGCATAGTGGCAACCAGACCGAAGCAGCCAA
>JACCQV010000334.1 GCA_013813945.1 Deltaproteobacteria bacterium
CTTCAAGGTCGACCTCCGCGTCATCGATGCGGAGAAGCGGTTCCTCGACAAGCTCGCGGACACCACGGACCCCGAGACCAAGCGCAAGATCATCGGCTACGAGTTCATCGCCGTCTTCGAAGAAGAGTCCAAGAAGATCGCGGGCGCGACCTTCCTCGCGCAGGGCACGCTGTATCCCGACGTCATCGAGAGCGTCTCGTTCAAGGGCCCGTCCGCGGTGATCAAGAGTCATCACAACGTCGGCCGTCTGCCCGAGCGAATGAAGCTGGCACTTGTCGAGCCGCTGCGCGAGCTGTTCAAGGACGAGGGCCGCCAGCTCGGCCTCGAGCTCGGCCTGCCGAAACACATGATCTCGCGCCAGCCATTCCCCGGTCCGGGCCTCGCGGTCCGCTGCCTTGGGCCACTGATCAAGCCGCGCCTCGAGGTGCTCCGCAATGCGGACGCGATCATCGAGGAGGAGATCCGCGCGGCGGGCCTCTACGAGTCGATCTGGCAGTCATTCGGCGTGCTGCTGCCGGTGCGCTCCGTCGGCGTGATGGGCGATGCCCGCACCTACGAGGAGACGCTCGCGCTACGCGCGGTCCACTCGCGCGACGGCATGACGGCGGACTGGGTCCAGCTGCCCTACGATCTGCTCGGCCGGATCTCGTCGCGGATCATCAACGAGGTCCGCGGCATCAATCGCGTCGTCTACGACATCACGAGCAAGCCGCCCGGCACCATCGAATGGGAGTGAACCGGCTCGCGCTCGTTGCCGGGCTGGCGCTGGCGCTGTCGACACCCGCTCACGCGGACGTTGACTGGGCCAAGGGCCTGGTCACCGCGCGGGGCATCGGGCTCGCCGATCGTCAGGCACCGAACCCCGCGGTCGCGCGCGGACCATCGCGGCGCAAGGCCGAGGAAGCCGCGAAGCTCGCGCTCGCGGCCGAGCTTCCCGCGCTACCACTCGCAGCGGGCGGCACCCTCGCCGACAAGCTGGGCGACCCGGCGATCAAGGCGCGGATCGATCGCGCCGTCGCCTACGCGATCTCGCTGTCCGCGGATCCCGAGACCGACGGCTCGTGGCGCGTCACGATGGCCGTGCCGATCGAAGCGCTCCGCCAGGCGCTCACCGGCCCCCGCGCGCTCGCCGACTCCGGAGATGCTGTGACACCGGTCGTGATCGTCGAGGGTGTCACCGCGACGCCCGCGATCGGAGCCTCGGTCGCAGGCCTCGCGGCGCCGACGATCTGGGTGTCCGCTGTGCCCACGTGGGCCAAGGACGCTCCGCGGATCAAGGCAACTGCGAGCAAGGGCGGCGTCATCGACGCCAAGGCCCCCAAGGCGGGCGAGGCGACGCTGTTCGTGATCGTCACGAAGTAGGCGCGCGAGCTCCTCGGACCGCGCTCGACGTCGACGTCAGGGTGCGATCGGCTGAGCGGGGAGGGGCTGCGGCGCGAGCTGCGTCGTCGCGGGCGGCACGGTCTCGTCGCCGGGCTTCACCTTCTGGCGTTGCGTGTCGTCGTCGGGTTCGTCGTGGAGCTTCTCGTCCGGGACGATCTTCTTCTCGGGCTGGATGTCGTTCGACCTGCCATCCGGCTTGTCGTTGATCTTGATCTTCACGCCGCCTGGCTTCTTCGAGAGCTCCAGCGTCTCGAGCTCGCGACCCTGGATGTCGATCACGTTCATCTTCAGCGTGCTCGCGCTGACGTCGAACGCGAGGAAGTGGTGCAGCGTGAACTGCTTGAGCGCGCGCGACTCGCCGTAGAACTTCGTCAGCTGGCCGCCGCCGCCACCACTCACGATGTAGTTGACGCCGCCGATCCGGAACCGCTCGTACTGGTGCTCGTGGCCGGTCACCACGATGTCGACCTTGTGATCCGTGATGATCTTGCTGAACGCACGGCGGATCCACAGCTGCGGCCCGCGCAGGGAGTTCGTGTACATCGGGTGATGGCCGAACACGATCACCCAGGGCAGCTTGTTGCGCCGGAGATCCTCGTCGAGCCAGACCAGCTGCTTCGCGTCGCGCTGGGTGGTGTCGATCGCCACGAAGTGCACGTTGCCCCAGTCGAACGAGTAGTACCGCTCTGGCTCCGGCAGCACGAATGCCTCGAGATACGGTCGACCGCGTCGGGTGCGGCGTTCGTGATTGCCGATCGCAGGGAACGCCGGGACGTAGCGCAGGAAGTGACGGTAGGGCGTGAAGAAGTTGTTCTGGAGCTGCTCGGCGGTGCCCGACTTGTAGGCGACATCGCCCATGAACAGCATCAGGTCGAACGGCTGCGTCGATATCCATTTACCGATCGCGCGTTGTGCGGCGCCGCCGGTGCCGGTGTCGCCGACCGCGACGAACCGGATGCGATCTTCGGGGTGAGGGGCGGCGGCGGTGGCGAGGGGCGCTGGCTCGGTCAGTGCGATGTCGTGCGCGAACAGTTGATAGCAGTAGAGATGTGTCGGCTGCAGTCCTTCGAGCTCGGCCTTCACGACATAGATGTCGTCCGCGGCGACCTCCTGTCCGCTGCGCTGCGCGCGTTGCCGATCCTCGCGGCGCTCGGGATCTCCGACATACGTGGCGATCGCCGCGGCGACCTGCGCGCCGCCGGGCTCGGTCAAGACGACGCGGCCGTTCGGTGCCGATGACCCCCAGACCACCACCGTGGACGTCGTGGTGGTGCTCTGTAGATATGGCTCGCGCGTGACCGACTTCTTGCCGGCGGCGGTGAGTGCACCCGTGCCACACTGCGCGATCGATGCGCGCTCGCGCGGCGTGACATTGACGTCGCCGGTCCACACCGGCAGGTGGTGGCAGCCGCTCGCGAGCGCGAGCGTGAGGGCGAGGACCGTCGAGCGCACGCCCCGCACGCTTGCAGATCGTGTACCTGCCGAGGCCTTGCCACAGGCCAGCGCCACCGAGCGATATCGCCGCACCGATGCGTGATGCCGCGGTTTCGGTGCCGCGGCAACACGATCGTCATGACTTACGTGCGGCATGGAACGTGGAACGGCTGGAGCGACGTGCAAGAAATCCTCGTGACCTGCGGACTGATGTCCGTACTGGTGATCCTGCCTGCCAAGGCCGATCCCCAGCTTTCCGCCCCGACGGGCGGCACGGTCGAGGATACCAAGGG
>JACCQV010000349.1 GCA_013813945.1 Deltaproteobacteria bacterium
TCAGGCCCGGTACTCCGAGCACGCTGTCAGGGCGGAAGACTTCCGGATCGAGGAAGGATTCGTCGGTGCGGCGATAGATCACGTCGACGCGGCGAGGTCCGCGTGTGGTGCGGCAATACACCTTGTCGCCGTCGACGATCAGGTCCGGAGCCTGCACCAGCTCGAGCCCCATCGTGCGCGCGAGGAAGCTGTGCTCGAAGTACGCCGAGTTGTACGGACCCGGCGTCAGCACCACGGCGTTGACGTCGCCACTGCCTTCGATCTGCGGTGCGACGGAGCGCAGCGTCTCGGCGAGCCGCGTCGGATAGTGATCGACGCGGTGCACCCGCGCGGCGTCCATCACGCGCGGGAACAGTCGCTTGCTGATCAGTCGATTCTCGACGACGTAGGACACACCCGATGGCGTGCGCAGGTTGTCCTCGAGGACGCGCCAGGTCCCGTCGGCATCGCGGATCAGGTCGACACCCGAGATGTGGAGGCGCACGCCGCCGGGCGGGCGCAGGCCGCGTAGCGTGGGTCGGTAGCCCATCGCGCCGAGGATCATCTCGGCGGGGACCACACCCGCGGCGATGATCTTCTGCTCGCCATAGATGTCGTCGAGAAACGCGCCGAGCGCGCGCAAGCGTTGCTGCAGCCCGCGCTCGAGCCTCGCGAAGTCGGCAGCCGCGATCAGGCGGGGCAGCAGGCAGAACGGGAAGATCTTCTCGGTGCCGCGCGCGTCGCCGTAGACGGAGAACGTCACACCCTGCTGGAGCAGCGCGGTCTCGGCGAGTTGCTGAGCGCGTGCGAGCTCATCGGGCGACATCTTCGCGAGCAGCTGCGCGACGCGCGCGAACGGCCCCCGCGCGAGGGCACCGTCGAACATCTCGTCGAACGTGCCCGGCAACGCTGCCGCCGGATACCCGTCGAAGAGGCCGGCGAGCGGTCCCTGCGACTGGGACTGGCTCTGCATCATCGGCACCATCGTATCGCGTTGCTCCGGATTGATCCGGCATGCGGCGGCCATCTATGGTGCAGAGGTGACGAACACCTGGCTCAAGCGCCACATGCACTGGTGGAAGGCGCGCGATCTTCAGCTCCTCGCCGGGCTCGCCAGCATCGGCTGCTTGTTGCTGGTGTTCATCAAGATCGGCCGCTCGGTCTCGGTCGCCGGAACCGACAAGCTCGATCAGGCGATCCTGCTCATGTTCCGTAATTCGCCGGACGATCCGATCGGGCCGTACACGTTCGAGGCAGCGGTGATGCACATCTCCGCGCTCGGTTCCGGTGTGGTGACAGGACTGATCGTGCTGCTCGTGACGTTGTTCTGCGCGTTCGCGGGGCACTGGCGCTACGCGGGGCTGGTGGTCGCGTGCTCCCTCGGCACTGGGCTCGCCATGTGGGTGCTCAAGGACTTCTACGAGCGCGATCGGCCCTCGATCGTGACCCACATCGATCCGCCCGGAGGCCATTCGTTCCCGAGCGGACACTCGATGATCTCGGCGGCGTTGTACATGACGCTCGCGGTGCTGATCTCGCGCACGATGGAGAGCCGGCGGCTGCGCGTCTTCGTGATCGCCGCGGGAGCATTCCTCACGCTGCTGGTCGGAATCTCACGGATGTATCTCGGCGTGCACTACCCGACGGACGTGCTCGCGGGCTGGACCGCCGGCCTGATCTGGGCGCTCGCGTGCGGCCTGATCGTTCGCAAGCTCGGTAAGCGCGGCGCCGTGCCGACCCCTCACGCCGAGGGCGACGCCGAGGCCGGTGGCGATACGTCAGTCGAGTCCGATCAGCAGAAGTGATGACTCGTGGTAGACGACCACCTCCGCGTTGCCGGAGCTGAAGCCGGCGGCCAGCGTGTCGGGTCGGCTCGATAGCAGGCGGGCGGTGCCATACGTGGTCTCGTAGGAGCAGTTCTCGGTGACGTGGCGCAGATCGATCGTGGCCTGACCGACGGCGAAGTGGACGCCTCGATCGGCGGGCATCACGTTGACGCAATCGGCTTCGATCCGCGCCGACGCCAGGCAGAGGGGCCCGGGCGGTCGGTGACAATCGCCTGGGTTCCACCGAGACCGCGCTCGATGCCATCGATCAGGTAGCGCGCTTCGACGCCGATCTCCGCGAAGCTGCTCGACTGCAGCGCACCCGAGACCAGAACGAGCCACGTGATCCCGGGCGACGGCGGCAACGTCAGCGAGGCGCCTGGGATCTCGACGAACGTCGGGCTCGTCGTCGAGAACCGAGCTGGCTCGATGGCGAGGGGCTCGATGGCGGTCGCTGCATCGCCGGTGCGCGCGTCGCCCGTGGGATCGAAGTCGAGCCGACCACAGCCGATCAGCGCGACGAGCAGGAGGCGGTTCACGAGCGTGAGCCGTCGCTGGCGCGCAGATCGATCGTGAACGGCCGCGTCTCGGTCCAGTGGCCGGTCGCGAAGACCTCTCCCGCCGTGGTCGTGATGTTGATCCTCTCCTGGCGACGCTCGAGGGCCTCCGCTTCGTCGCGGGGCAACCCCGCGTAGGGTCCTCCCGACGGACGCCACGCCCACAGCTCGACACGCTGCGCGCGCCCCGCCCACGACCACTCGATCACGAGTGGATCCATCGCCGGCATGCCGGGGTGAAGACCTGGTGCCGGCTGGTAGACGCGGCGGCGAACGCCGATCGCTCGAACGCCATCACCGACCGCGCGGAGGTGCGCCCAGCGACCCGCGACCGCGATTCGATCGGGACCGGCGCCGTCGAGCGAGAGCTCCCAGCGCTGCGTCGAGGCATCGACGATTCGTGCGCCCGCGCGCTCCTGCGATGCGACATCGCCGACCAGGGGCCAGAACTCGAGCGCTGGACGTAGCGTCAGGGTCGCATCGCCGAGGCGACACGTGATGCCGGGCGGGCGCCAGACCTCGAGCTCGCGGCGGAGCAGCGCCGGAACACCGAGGCCGTGCTCGTCGAGATCACCGAGGACGATCCGCAGATCGCGCGACAGCGCGGAGGGCAGGGCGAACCGATCGTGGAGCTCGTCGTGCCAGTCGATCAGCGGAGAGCGATAGTGCGACACGACCAGGCGCGCGACGATCGAGCGGAACAGCACCGCGAGTGCCGCGAGCATCGCCGGCCGCTCCGGCATCCGTACCGAGCGCAGCTCGATGATTCCCATCTTGCCGTGGCGCACGCCGTGCGGCGCGATGTGCGGATTCCACAGCTTCTCGACGTTGATCTCCGCCCGATGCGAGTTGCCCGAGCAGTCGACGAGCAACGGACCGAGCGCGTGCCACAGCTGCTCGGGCGGTAGCTCGCCGCGATCGGCGAGGCGCTCGAGCCAGCCGAGCGTGATCGAGAGCTCGTCCCAGCGCTCGCGCGTCCCCTCGTC
>JACCQV010000355.1 GCA_013813945.1 Deltaproteobacteria bacterium
CATCGCCATCGGGCGGCGTCGGCGCCACCGCTAGGGCGCCGGCGGCTTCGGCGTTCGCTCGACCTCGGCGCGCAAGATCGCCATCTCGCGCGTCAGGTCGGTGAGCAGACGCTGTAGCTCGACGAACTTCGTGTAGTAGTGCACGAGCGTGAACAGCGCGGCGACCTCGAAGATGTACGTGATCAGGTCGACGCCGCGGCCGACGCCGACGTAGTTCGCAACCTCGTCGGTCTGCTCGGGGAACAACACGGCCCAACCGCCGGCCGCGAGCAGCCCGAACACCACCACGATGTGGATCGGCAGCTTGTTCCGGCGCAGGAACACGAGCCACCCGATCGCGGCGAGCCCGGCGAGCATGAGGATGCGGATGATCATGAAGGCCGGAAGAAGTAGTCGAACAGGATGCGGATCGCCTGGAAGCCGCCCTGCCCCTTCTGCTTGGAGTGCTCGGTGTACTTGATCGTGACCGCAACCTCGATGACGCGGAGGCGGCTGCGCTGGATCTTGCGGAGCAGCTCGGATGCGTGAGCCATGCGATCCTGCGTGATCCGCAGCTGCGGCGCGACCGCGGCGCGGAACGCGCGCAGGCCGCAGTGCGCGTCGGTCAGCTCGAGCCCGCTGAGCTTGTTCGAGACTAGTGTCGCGGTTCGCAGCAGCGCCTTGCGCCGCGCGCCGACTCCGATCGCGTCCTTGCCGAGGAAGCGCGAGCCGAGTGCGATGTCCGCGTGCGTGAGCGCCGCGATCAGGTCCGGGATGTCTTCGACCGAGTGCTGACCATCGGCATCGAAGGTCACGATGTACTTCGCCTTCCGGCGCAGCGCGTAGTCGATGCCGGTCTGCAACGACGCGCCCTGGCCGAGGTTGATCGGGTGCCGGATCACGGTGACGTCCGCCATCCGGGCCGCGGTCGCCGTGTCATCGGGCGATCCGTCATCGACCACGATGACCGAGTAGCCCGCGGCCGCGACCTCCGCGACGACGCCTCGGATCACCTTGCCCTCGTTGAAGGCCGCGATCACCACGTACGTGTCAGCGTTCGCGCCTGCCACGCGCCCCTTATAGTCACGGCCTGGGAAGGCCCGCAAGGAACGCGAAGTTCTCCGAGTCACGCGCCCGGATCACGACATGCGTGTCGCGGTCGGATCCGCCAGATTGCCGAATAGTGACGCGAGGATCACCCTCGATGGCCCCCTCGGCGCTGCTTGCTTGACCCTGGCTCAACGCCCATGGCATTCAGGGACCCATGAACGTCGAGCTCATGCGTCGCCTCGACCGGGTGCTGGGTGACGCGGCATGCAGTGCGCTCGCGACGGCTCATCGGCTCCGCAAGCCCTTCGTCACCACCCGCCCGATCAAGAAGATCGTGGTGATGAAGTTCTTCGGCATGGGCTCGATCATCGTGGCGAGCCGAAGCCTCGCAGCGCTCCGCGATCGGTTCCCGGACGCCGAGATCCACTTCGTCACGTTCAAGTCCAATCAGGGGATCCTCGACATCCTGGGAATGACGGACTCGAACCACTACATCGATCCCTCGACTCCGCAGGCGTTCACGCGCACCACTCTCGGCGTCGCGCGTGCGCTGCGCACGGCGAAGTGCGATCTGGTCCTCGATCTCGAGTTCTTCGCGAAGTTCCCCCTGGTCCTCGGCAGCCTCGCCGGGATTCCGCAGAAGGCGGGCTTCTATCTGGTGTCCGAGGGCTGGCGCAAGGAGCTCCTCGACTTCACGGGCTTCTACAACGCGTACTCGCACACGAGCGACATCTTCCTGTCGCTCGTCTACCTCGTCGCCACCAACGACCACTACTACACGGGCTTCAACGAGTTCGCTGCCAGGTACAAGTACCCGCGCATCGACCCGAGCTCGATCGAGCGCGCCGCTCTGCGGACCAAGCTCGCGGGGCTCGGGATCAAGGCGAGCGACCCGCTGTACGTCATCAACGCGAACACGTCTCCGGATATCGCGCCGGAAGCGCGCAAGTGGCCGAAGGAGCGCTACGCACAGATCGCCGACGAGCTCGTCGCGACGACGCCGAATGCCCGGATCCTGTTCATCGGTGCGCCGAACGAACGCTCCTATGTCGAGAGCGTCGCCGTTCTCGCGAAGACTCCGCGCAAGCATGTGGTCGCCGGCGACCTGTCGCTGCGCGAGCTGCTCGTCCTGTTTGCGGAATGCAAGCTGCTGATCTCGAACGACTCGGGTCCCATGCACCTGGCGTGTCTCGTCGATGCGCCGATCGTCGGCCTGTTCTTCGCGGACACTCCGGTGCTGTTCGCGCCGCTCGGATCGCGCGTCCGCTGCGTTGCACCGACGCTGTACTCGATCCCGCTGTACAGCGTGTTCAATGGCAAGGATGTGGCCGTCGGCAAGCCGATGAGCGAGATCGGGAACGTCGCCGCGTGCACCGTGCAGGTCGAGACGGTGATGCAGGCAGCGCGTGAGCTGCTCGCGACTCGACCTGTGCTGAGCGAGGTGCGCGTATGACGAGCGAGCGGATCATCCGCCAGGCTCTCAGCGACGGACTGCGCGTCAAGATGGCGCTCGACCCGGCGCAGATCGCGCACGCGGCCGAGCTGATGCGCGATGCCGTCCTCGCCGGCAAGAAGGTCCTGATCTGCGGCAATGGCGGCAGCGCCGCGGACGCCCAGCACATCGCGGCGGAGCTCGTGGGCCGGTTCGTCGTCGAGCGTCGTCCACTCGCGGCGATCGCCCTGACCACGGACACCTCGGCGATCACCGCGATCGCGAACGACTACGGGTACGAGCACGTGTTCTCGCGCCAGGTCGACGCTCTCGGATCCGAGGGCGACATCTTGATCGCCATCACGACGAGCGGCAGCTCGAAGAACGTCGTCGCCGCGGTCGAGGTCGCTCGCCAGCGCGGCATGAAGGTGATCGCCATGACCGGTGCCAAGGGTGCCGCGTTGGTCGCTTCCTGCGACGCTGGAGTGGCGGTGCCGTCCACGGTCACCGCACGCGTCCAGGAGTGCCACATCATCATCGGGCACCTGCTGTGCGAGATCCTCGACGAAGCGTTCGCGCCATCGCCGACGATCGTGGTCGGAAACGGCCAGGCGCCTGCGAAGGAGCTCTCGCTCCAGCAGCTCGTGATCTGGCGCGAGGCCCAGCGCGCACGCAAGCGCACCGTCGTCTGGACCAACGGCGTGTTCGACGTGTTCCACATCGGCCACCTCGAATCACTGCGCGCTGCTCGCGCGTTTGGCGATGTTCTGATCGTCGGCGTCAACGGCGACGCGTCGGTCCGGGCGAACAAAGGTCCCGAGCGCCCGATCTTCCCGTGCACGGAGCGCGTCCAGCTCCTCGCTGCACTCGAGATTGTCGACGCGATCCTCGTGTTCGACGACGCGACCCCCGAGAGGGTGCTCGCGACCCTGAAGCCGGACGTCCACGTCAAGGGTGCTGACTATGCGACCAAGCCCATCCCGGAACGCTCGATCGTCGAAGCGTACGGTGGCCGTGTCGAGCTCGTACCACTCGTCGCGGGGCGCTCGTCGACCGATACGTTGGCCCGCCTGACCCGCTCGTGACGCCGGCGCTGTTCCTCGATCGCGACGGTACGCTGATCGTCGACGTCGGTTACCCGCGCGATCCTGCGCTCGTCGAGCCGATCCCCGGCGCCATCGCTGCACTGCGAGAGCTGCAGGCCGCGTACAAGCTCGTCATCATTTCGAACCAATCAGGGATCGGCAGAGGTCTGATCACGGAGGCCGAAGCGCAGGCAGTCCACGAGCGCGTGGTCTCGGTGTTCGACGCTGCGGGTGTGACGTTCGCCGGTGCCTACTACTGCCCTCATGCACCCGATGCGTCGTGCCGGTGCCGCAAGCCGGCGCCCGGCCTGCTGCTCGACGCCGCTGCGGCGCTCGGAATCGATCTCCAGCGCTCGGTCATGGTCGGCGACAAGGCATCCGACCTCGCTGCCGGCCGTGCCGCCGGGTGTGGCCGGGTGATCGGCTTCAACCTCGACGACGACGGCGATGGCAGCGAGCGCGTGGGGACCTGGTCCGCGCTGGTTCGTTGTCTGTGATAACAACAGGCCGATGCAGCACCTCAGTGCCGTCGTAGACAAGCTGCGTGGCTGCAGAGTCCTCGTCGTCGGGGACCTCATGCTGGACGAGTACGTGCGAGGCGAGGTCACGCGGATCTCCCCCGAGGCGCCGGTCCCGGTGCTCGAGGTTCGCGAGCTTCGCTCGAACGACATCCGGCTGGGTGGTGCGGCCAACGCGGCAGCGAACATCCAGGCACTGGGCGGCCGAGCCTCGCTGGTCGGCGTCGTGGGTACAGATGATTCCGCCGAGACGGTCCGCAAGCACCTCGAGCAGCACGGCATCGCGCGGCTTCTCGTCGCGGATGCGAGTCGTCCCACGAGTCGCAAGACCCGCCTGGTCGCGCAGCAGCAGCAGATCGTTCGCATCGACTACGAGAAGCGAACCCCCGTCAGCGGCAACGTTGCAACCCAGCTCAAGCGCGAGATCGAGGCGAGTATCCCCGACGTGCACGCCGTCGTGCTCTCGGATTACGCGAAGGGCGTGATCACAGCAGACATCGCACGTCACGCGATCGAGTGCGCGCGCAAGGCGGGATTACCCGTCATCGTCGATCCCAAGCAGCGCGACTTTTCGGTGTATCGCGGAGCCACGGTCATCACACCGAATCTGCACGAGCTGGAGGCGGCCGCCGGCGCCGAGCGGTTCGAGGTCGAAGCCGCCGTCGCCGCGCTGCTCCCAGGTCTCGACGGTGCTGCCTTGCTCGTGACCCGGAGTGCCGATGGCATGACGCTCTTCCGTGCCTCCACGGCGCCGTTTCACGTTCGTGCCCTGGCAAAGGAAGTGTTCGACGTCACGGGTGCAGGCGACACGGTCGTTGCCGCCCTGGCTCTTGCGCTGGGCGCCAGCATCCCGTTCGAGCAGGCCGTCGAGCTCGCGAGCGCCGCCGCCGCGGTCTCGGTATCCAAGCGAGGGACGTCGACGGTCAGCCCGGCAGAGCTCGCGGCCGCTCTCGTTCATGGATGATTGCCTTGCGGGTTGAACCGAGATACGACCGGCGCTGCCAGAGGTATCGGTGACTCGCCGCATGTGGATACTCCGCGC
>JACCQV010000357.1 GCA_013813945.1 Deltaproteobacteria bacterium
GTCATGTCCTTTACCGAGACGGGACTTGCACCCGCTGGATCCTCACAGCCTGACGCCGGGTTCGTATCCCAGGAAGGGAAACGGTCTCCGTCGTCGTCACGACGCACCATGGCTGAATTTTATCACGCCGTCGTCGCTCCACCGCAGGCAGGGTCCAGCGATCCGTAGGTGACGAGGGCGATGTCGCCGGGCTTGCCTGCGGGGCGAGGGCGGCAACTTCGGTTCAAGCTCGTGGCGCGCCTGGCTCGGCAAGCGACGTGAGATCGAGCTCGATGCCGTAGCGCGCGAGCGGGCCGGCGATGTGGACGTCCACCGCCTTCCTGAGCGCGGCCTTGCCGATCGCATCGTGACCCCCGAGGCCGACCGGAAGTGGACACGATCCACACGACGCGTCGTCCTGCCACAGCGGCGCATAGACGCCGATCGTCTCGACCGCGATTCGCGCGAGCTCGGCGCGCTCGAGCTCCGTGAGCTCCTCGATCGCCCAATCGAGAAACCAGAACCCGAGGCGGGCGTGCGGACCTTCGTCGGCGAGTAACCGCTCGAGCACGCCGCGCACCAGTGGATCGGTCGCGAGCGCACGCGAGCGCGCCATCGCCGGAACGCTGAGCGATTCGCTCACGCAGGACGTGGTGATCGCGATCTCGGCGGCGCGCATGAGTGGTCGCACGCCTGGGGTCGTGACCGGCGCGATGTCCGCGAGGTCGAACGCGAGGGGAACTGCACCGCCGAGCTCCATCGTGAGTCGCGACGACAGCTCGACGTGAAACAGCTCGTCGACGACGATGTCTGCGCTCATCGCGATCAGATCGACCGGGGCTCCGCACTGGAGCATCGTCGTCGTCAGCGCGGAGAAGGCGGCCGCACTCGCGTACTCCGTGAACACGCCATTGCTCCAGATCCGCCGCGCCTCGATGCCGTGTTCGTGCGGATAGCGCGCCAGGTCGAGCGTGCCCCACGGCAGGTCCTCGCCACCGGGTCGCCGCCGGTGCAGGCGAGCCTCGGTCGCGCCGCCGCGCCAGCTGAGCTCGAACACGTTCACTTGACCTCGGTGGTCAGCGCGTCCGCGAGGTGTGTCGACGGCGCGCTGCGCGAGACGCACTCCTTCGGCCGCGCCATCCGCGACGCGACGTTGCCGCACGCCGGTGCACCGGACCGCATCGTGCGCGGTCGCGCCACCACGGCAGCGGGCGCGACGACCGGCGGCGCAACGACCGGTGGCTGCAGCGCTGCCTCGCGCGCTCGCTCCAGCGTGGCGAACCCGATCTCGATCGCCGCCGCGATCGCGTGAACCGCCTGTGCCGGGGTCAGCGGCGAGACACTCGCGGCGTGCGCCCACGGATCTCGCTCCGGTGACGGGCCCGCTGCTGCGGGGCTCGCCGCGATCGCCATCACCGCAAACAGCTTCGTGATCTGCCTCTTCTTCATGAGAGGGAGGACGACGGCGCAGCCGGAGTGTTAACGAGCAAATCTTGTCGTCAGGTTTCGCGGACCTGGCTCAGTTTGCGGCGCAGAACTTCTCGACCGCGAGCCTCCGCTGCTCGTGGTCGTAGGTCCCGACGAACCGGTAGCGCAGCGTCGGCTTTCTCCCGAACGGATCGCACACGGTGTTGCAGTCCATTCCCGAGCATCCCGCCAGGCCGCTCAGGTTGACCTGCCGGCGCTGCTCGTCGATCAGCGCGTACTCGCCTCCGCAGCGATTGCAGCACGCGCGACCATCGGTGCACTCGAGCAGCGTGCACACCACGCCGACCCGCGGCACGCCGTCGAGCGCGAGCCGGGTGCCGCTCTTGTCGCCGAGCTCCTCGAACGTTGCGACCGCGGCGTCGCTGCAGTCCGCTGCACCGGCCGGCCGCTTGTCGGCGGGCTCGACGCTGGGCGACTCACCCGGCGCGCTGGTTCCGGCGCACGCGCCGCCGACTGCGAGGGCGATGAGGATCCTCATAGCCGGTAGTGCAGCTGGAGGAGCGCGTAGCCGCCGGATGGGCCGCCGTTGCCGAAGGCGAACATCTCGAGGCGCGTGTTCAGGACGATCTCGAGATGCGAGTCGAGGAAGTAGTGGAGGTTCATGTCCACGCCATCGCGATCGAGGTCCCGGATCCGGATGTTGGAGTCGTAGTGGCCGACCCCGAGGTCGAGCAGGAGGAAGTTCGTCAGCGTGAACGAGCCCATCAGGTAGCCGACGATCTGCAGCGGCGCGCCACCATCGGGGTTGCTCCCGGTGACGTCGATGACCTTGTTGACGAACTGGATCTCGGTCTGGAGGAGGAGCTTGGCGGCCGGGACGTGGGCCTTGGCCGTGATTCCGTAGCGGAACTCGTGTGCGTCGGGTCCCTTCGAGATCATCGCCTCGCCGCCGACCGCGAACGCCGGAGTGAGCCGGGCCTCGACATAGGCGGCACCACCACTGTCGTGCGAGACCGGGCTGATCAGCGGATCTTCGACGAAGCCGGTCACGTGCGCCTCGAACCGCGGCTTGACGTACGCGACGTGGAGGCCATAGGTCTCGGCGTAGAGCGGCGTGCCGCCGTAGCGGCGGATGTACACGGGGTGCTCGGCGAGTCGTAGGCCGAACACAGGCATGAAGCGGCCGGCGCGGACGTAGAGCCCCTCGGTGGTGTCGGGAGCTTGCTGCCACATCACGTAGTGCTCCCGCGACCACACCGTGGTCAACGCGCGGTTGCCGAACTGGCGCGGACGCGATCCGAAGTTCGCGTTGATCGAGATGCTGCCGAACTTGAGATTCGCGTACGCCTCGAGCTGCATCGGGAAGTACGCGAGGACCTTCTCGGGAGTCGCCATGAAGCCGCTGGCACTGCGGAGATCGCCACCGAGCGTGAGGAAGCCGGGAATGTCGATCGCATCGTAGAAGAACTCCGGCGCGGTGCTGAAGTGCGCCTTCGAGTCAGCGACGGCGAGACCGTTCTCGTTGAGCAGATTGCCGCCGGCCGGCGAGATGTGGCATCCGGAGCACGTCTGATCGTGCACCAGCTGGAACTGCGGATAGGCGTCGGCGCGGCCAGCGAGCCCCGCGATCACGACGAACAGGGTGAGGACGAACGTCTTCACAGGCCCGGCGCTCCCAGCAGGATCCACTCGTGGATCAGCGCGACATCGAGGTCGGCGAGCGGCTGGTCGTAGGGCATGCGCGGAATGTTGTCCTCGCCGCCGGGCGAGATCAGCACCTGGTAGAGGAGCGAGGACTCGGGCTCGGTCCGCATCACGAGCCCGTACGTCGTGATCGAATCGCGCGCCTCCTCCACCGTATCGAACGCGTAATCCTCGGCGCGCCGGAACGAGCTATGGCACTGCGCGTTGCCGCAGCTCGGCTGGAGGATCGCGACCGTGATGTACTCGAGTGTCGCGGGCCGATCGTCATCCACGCTGCCGCATGCCGCGAGCGAGAGCACGGCTACAACTAGGCTCCAACGCATGCGCGGACAGTAGCGCAGGCTTCCGCGAATTGCTGATCGCGAGACCCGTCTACTTGGTCGAGCGGGCGCGCGCGCGACGCAGCGCGGAGCCTGCACCTGCACTGGTCGCGCGAACGATGCGCGGCGCGATCCGCGCGGTGGGGCGGCGGCTGCGGCGAGAGATCGGGGGCGGCTCGATGCGATACGACATCGCCTCGCGGTTGCCGGTCCGCATCACGAGGCGGACTCCCGAGTAGGACGCATCGATCGAGCAGACCTTGTTTGCCGCCATGCCGGCCGCGAGCGCGATCCGGCGAACGACTTCTTCCGAGACCCGGCGCGACGAGCGGCGCCACGCGACCCAGAATCCACCGGCCGGGTGGAGCCGACCCACGACGTCCGTGAACCGGCGCTCGAGCTCCTCGAGCGAGTCGACGAACATCACCACGACATCGACCAGCGCGTAGCGGAGGTCGTGAGTGATCCGGACGCCGTCGCTCACGATCGTGCGCTCGAACGCACCCGGTGCGTTGAGCAAGCAGACCTTGTGGCCTGCCTTGATCCCGAGCTTCTTCGGCAGCGGATGTCCCGGGTACCCAGCCATGACCGAGCGATAATGCTCTGGTCACCGAAGAGGTCAAACAGGAAGCCCAAAACATCTTTCAAGATAATGGAATCGTTGAATTCACGTCCGATCTACCCGCTCCGGATATTTGGTGGGGTGGGAAACATCTGGACCCGCCGTTCCGGGGCATTTCGGGCCTTTCTCCGAAACCCGGTCTCCGGAGGGGTGGGCTCCTTGACTTTGATCTTCGAGTTGTCCAGACCGGGTCATCCAACGCATGCCGCACGGCCTTTTGCTCATCAACCTGGGGACTCCTGACGAACCCACCACGTCTGCGGTTCGCAGATACCTGCGCGAGTTCCTCGGGGACCCGCGCGTCCTCGACATCAACGCGGTCGGCCGCAAGCTCTTGCTCGAGCTCGTCATCCTGCCGACCCGGCCCGCCAAGAGCGCGCACGCGTATCGTTCGATCTGGGACGCCAAGCGCGGCTCTCCCCTCCTCTATCATTCGCAGGATCTGGCGGCGGCCGTCGCACTGCGCCTCGGCGCACACTGGCGAGTCGAGCTCGCGATGCGCTACGGCAAACCTTCGATCCCCTCCGGGCTCGAGGCGCTGATCAAGGCGGGCGTCGATCGCATCGTCGTGCTCCCGTTGTTCCCGCAGTACGCGTCGTCATCGACGGGCACCGCGGTCGCGCGGGTGATGGAGCTCGCACAGCAAGCGTGGACCGTTCCAGCCCTCGACTTCGTGCCCGCGTTCTTCGATGACGAGGGCTTTCTCGACGCGTTCGCAACGATCGGGACTGCAAGCCTCGGCGCGGCGCGGCCGGACCACGTGCTGTTCTCGTTCCACGGTCTCCCGGTTCGCCAGATCACGAAGACCGACACCACGGGAGCGCACTGCTTCAAGACCGAGACGTGCTGCGACACGCTGACGAATCCCAATTGCTACCGTGCGCAGTGCTTCCACACGGCACGATCGCTGGCGCAGCGGCTCGAGCTCTCCGCGGATCGCTACACCGTCTGCTTCCAGTCGCGACTCGGGCGCACACCCTGGATCCAGCCGTACACCGATGTCGTGCTCGATGAGCTCGCGAAGAAAGGGATCAAGCGGCTCGCCGTGATGTGCCCGGCGTTCGTCGCGGATTGCCTCGAGACGGTCGAGGAGATCGGAATGCGCGCGCGCGATCAGTTCAAGGCGGCGGGCGGCGAGGAGCTCGTGCTCGTCCCGTCGCTCAATGCGACTCCCGCGTGGGTCGACGCGGTCGCGGGGATCGCGGAGCGCCACGCCGCGCGCAAGCGACTGGCTGTAGTCTCCAGCGCGTGAGCCCCTCCGATGTGTACGGCACGCTGCTGATCGTTCGCCCCCCCGTCCCCGCGACGACCAACAAGGCGGGCGCGAACTACAAGAGCGAGGTCGCGCACCTCGAGTACTTCCCGCGCCGCGCGTTCGACGAGTGGCTCTCGATCCTCGACGCGATCGTCGCATGCGGTGGTGATGCACTCTATCAATTCGAGCCGATCGACGACCCGCTCCTCGATCATGCCGCGCTCGAGGTCGATGGCGACGGAGCGATCCGCCCCGCGGGATCGCGCGAAGTGATCGGTCAGATGGCCGACGTGATGAC
>JACCQV010000406.1 GCA_013813945.1 Deltaproteobacteria bacterium
CCGCGGAGGCCAGCCCCGAGCAGCCCGCGGAGGCCAGCCCCGAGCAGCCCGCGGAGGCCAGCCCCGACCACGGAGCTTCGCAGCGCGAGCCGGTCGTCGATGGAGCGCCGCCGCCCCACGTCGAACAGGAGCGGCTCAAAGCTGCGATCGACGCCGCGCTCGACGATGAGTAGCGTGGCCGGAGCGGCGCGGCTCTCTACCGGCCGTCGTTCCGCTCGCCATACTTGTGGCGATCCTTCTTCTCCTTGACCGCGATGCGTAGCGGCGTGCCGCGGAACCCGTAGGTCTCGCGAAGTCGGTTCTGGATGAACCGCTTGTACGACGGCGACAGGCCATCGGGCGTGTTGCACCACAGCACGAAGGTCGGCGGGCGCGCCCGCGGCTGGCTGATGTAGTTGATCTTGACCGAGTGCCCGCGGTGCAGCGGCGGCGGCATCTCCTCGAGAACCTCGGTGAAGAACCGGTTGAGCTGAGCCGTCGGGATCCGCTTGCGGTGCTCCTTCGCGACTTGATCGACCACGTCGAGGAGACGATCGACACCATCGCCGCGCTGCGCCGACAGCAGCACGGTGGGTGCCCAGGTCAGGAAGTGAAACGTCTCGCTCGTCAGCTCCTTGAGCTTCGCCTTCGCGGCGTCGCCGGAGATCCGATCGGACTTGTTGAGCGCGATCACGAGGCCGCGACCTGCGTCCTCGACCATGCCGGCGATCCGCGCGTCCTGCTCGGCGGGTCCAAGCTCGGCGTCGATCACGAGCACGACGACATCGGCGCGGTCGACCTGGCCGATCGCCATCGAGACGGCGATCTTCTCGATCTCGGCCTCGATCTTCGCCTTGCGGCGGATCCCGGCCGTGTCGATGAGCATGTAGTCGCGACCGCCGATCGAGAACGGCGTGTCGACAGGATCCGTGGTGGTGCCAGCGACGTCGTGGACGAGCGAGCGCTCCTCGCCGAGCAGGCGATTCGTCAGCGATGACTTGCCGGCGTTCGGGCGACCGACGAAGGCGACGCGCAGCGGCTTGGCCGCCTCGAGCGCTTCTTCCTTCTCTGCCTCGTCGTCGTCCAGCACGTCGAAGATGTCGTCGCTCTTTCCATCGTCGTCGTCGGCGTCGGCGGCGGCGTCCGCATCGGAGCCCTCGGGCTTCGGCACGGTGGCCTCGACGATCGCCTCGAGTAGCGCATCGATGCCGCGGCCGTGCGCGGCCGAGACCGAGAACGGATTGCCGAGGCCGAGCGCGTGGAAGTCGTGAACGAGGTCCTCGCGGACGACGTGATCGATCTTGTTGACCGCGAGGAACAGCGGCTTGCCCGTCGACCGCAGCTGCTGCGCGAGCTCGTGATCGACTGCCGAGAGACCGGCGCGGCCATCGACGACGAGCAGCAGCGCATCGGCCTCGCCGATCGCACGCAGGGCCTGGCGATGGATGCCGGCGCCGATCACCTCGCGCGCCGCCTCGGGATCGAGGCCGCCCGTGTCGATCAACTTGACGACGACACCGAAGTAGTCGGTCTCACCGTAGCGACGATCGCGCGTGAGGCCCGGCGTGTCATGGACGAGCGCGGGGCGACCTCCGACGAGGCGGTTGAACAACGTCGACTTCCCGACGTTCGGCCGGCCGACGATCGCGAGCAATGGAATCTTGGTCTGCTTGGACATCTAGACCTGGCCTTCGCCTTCGCCGCCGTACCCGAGGCGGACAAGCTCGCGCTCACCGCGGCTCCACTCCGCCAGCACCTTCACGAACAAGGACAGGTGCACCGTCTTGCCGAGCGCGAGCCCGACCGCCTGGCGCGCAGCGATGCCGAGCTCGCGGATCCGGGATCCGCCCTTGCCGACCACGATCGCCTTCTGGGAGTCTCGCTCGACGATGATCACCGCGCCGATCGACAGCTCGTGCTTGGACTTCTCGGTCCAGGTCTCGACCTGCACGGCGCACGCGTACGGCAGCTCCTTGCCGAGCTGGTGATAGAGCTGCTCGCGGATGATCTCCTGCGCGATGAACTGAGGAGTGCGGTCGGTGACCATCTCCTCGGGGAACAGCGCAGGACCGACCGGAAGCAGCCGCGCGACGGCGCGCTCGAGGGCGTCGACGTTCTCACCGGTCTCCGCCGACAGCGGCACGACGTCGACGCCGGGTGCGTTCATGCCCCAGCGTTCGATCACGGGGAGCAGGTCGGTCTTCGCGATCTTGTCGACCTTGTTGAGGCCGATCACGAGCGGGTGAGCCTTGATCACGTGACCGAGTGCGACGGCGTCCGGCTCGCTGAACCGATCGGGCGTGCGGCCGCGGTAATCGTTCGCGTCGAGGATCAGCAGGACGACGTTGGCCTCGTTGGCCGCGCCGAATGCCGCGTCGCGCATGTAGCGGCGCAGCGGTCCCTGACCGTCCTGAACGCCTGGCGTGTCGAGGTACGCGATCTGAGCGCGCGCCGGCGTCTCTCCGGGCAGGTCGACGGGGTGGACACCCAGGATCCGATCCCGGGTGGTCTGCGGCTTCGCGGACACCGCGGCGATGTGCCGGCCGAGGATCCGGTTGAGCAACGTCGACTTACCGACATTCGGTAGGCCGACGATCGCGCAGTAGCCGGCTCGGATCTCGTCGGACATGGCGGGTGCGCTTTAGCACGAAAACGACCGAAACTGGCCTCGGCGTCCGGGGCTGGGTAGCGTCCTTCCATGCAGCGGCTCGCTCTCGCGTTCGCCCTCGGGGCGGTGGTCGCGGCGGCCCTACCCTCGCCCGGGCTGTTCCTGGCACTCGGACTCGGGATCGCGGCGATCGGGACCGGCTGGGTGGGCTATGGCCAGCGCGGTGCTCCCGGCTTCGCGCGGCTCGGCGCGGCAGCGGCGATCACCCTGGGTGGTCTCGGGTTCGCGCTCGGCGCGGTGCGGGTGATCCTCGTACTGGTCGCGATCGACCACCTGCACGGCATGCTCGGCTGAGCGCTCAGCTGAGCATGTAGATCAGCCACGCCGCGAAGCCGCCGATCACGCCGACGGCGAGAAGGATCACGAGGATCCCTCGCGCCAGCTTGGCCTTGTCGATCGACGACAGGATCTCGCGGAGCTCCATCAGCCGACGATCATGGGTTCCGAGCTCGAGATCGATCGCGTCGACCGGCGCGAGCTGCGGTCCGAGATCGTCGGGACGGTCGACGTACAGCCGCTCGCCGAGCTCGAACAGGATCTTGTCGCGCAGGGTCTCGGCATCGCCTGCCGCGCGGTCCATCACCTTGCGCTTCGCACCGATCGCCGAGAGCAGCTCCTCGGTCCGCCGCTTGTCGTCTTCCTCGGACTTCGTGATGTCGGCCAGCCGCTTCTGCGACTCGGTGCGCCTGGCGTCGATCGCGGCGATTCGCGGGTTGAGCGCATCGAGCTCGGCGGCGATCTTCGGCTCGTCGCGCTGGACCGCGGCGCGATCCGCCTTGAGGGTGGCGAGCTCGGCCTGGATCGCAGCCGGGTCCTGCTTGGGCCCGCGCACCGTGACCAGGCTCGCGGTGGTTTCCTGGATCTGTGCGTCGACGCGGCGAAGCTGGTCGCGCAGCTCGGCGCCGCGCTTGGTGACCTGGATCTGTTCCTTCAGCAGGGGCTCGAGCCGCTTCGAGAGCTCCGCGAGCTCGCCGTTGAGCGCCGCCAGATCCGTCGAGAACTGCATCGCGTGCGACTGCCGATCGCGGGTGACGCGCTCGAGCTCCTGGTCGGCCGCGACGACCTGGCCGCGGTGACGCGCGCGCTCGTCCTCGACGCCCCCGAGCTGTTCGCGCGCCGGACCGAGCGCCGGGTGATCGAAGCCTTCGCTGACGAC
>JACCQV010000121.1 GCA_013813945.1 Deltaproteobacteria bacterium
GCGAGCTCGCCGGTAGCAGCGATCACACCGGCGAGGTCGAGCTGAATGCGCGCTCGTTGAACGACGCGGTCGACACGGGACCGCCGAACCAGGCGCAGCGCGTCCTCGAAGGCAGCACGCGCCTCGCGCGTATCGCCCTGCGAGGCGAAGCGTGGCGCCGCGGGCGTACGCTAGATCTGCTTCCGCGTCGATGTCTGGACCGAGCCGCTCGACGGCGGCGGCGGCGTGTGGGAGCGCGTCGTTGGCACCGTGCAAGTCACCACGACCCCGCGCGCGGAGATTCGCGAGCTGGAGCCACGCCGACGCAGCCGTGCGATTGGCGCGACCGGCTTCGGCGGCGAGCACCGCGGCTCGCAGCTCGCGTTCCGCCTGGTCGAACCGGCCCTCTCGGTTGGCGACCTCGCCGGCGGCGAGCGCGGCTTCTGCCTCCAGCGGCCGGTAGGCCGCAGCCGCGACCAGCGGACGAAGCGAGGCGAGCTGCGCCTCCGCGGGCCCGAACTGCCCGGCCGCGATCTGCGCATTGACGCGTGCGAGCTGGACGCGCAGCGCGCGGACCCGTGCGACCTGTTCGGGTGACGTCGCGACCGGGAGCTTCTGGGCGAGCGTCGCGAGATCGCGACACGCATCTGGAGGTGTCAGCGATGCGAGCACGGCATACGCGTTCGTGATCACCTCGCGGTCGGGTTCGAGCAAGACGTCGGTGACGCCGCGCAGCTCGCCGAGGCGCTCGTCGAGGCACGCCGTCCGGAGCTCCTGCTGCGCGGGCGTTTGTTCCCGGCGCACCTGCGCGGCCTCGCACGTATCGACGAGATTCGCGGTCCAGCTCGACACGTACCGATCGAGACCGGCGCGTACCGAGCGCGCGGTATCGCCGGCGTCGGGATCGCCGGTCCGGAGAAAGGCTGCGGTCAGCGCAACGGCACGCGACGGACCCCAGATCTCCGTCACTCCGACGCCAAGGCCGCGACACGGCGCGGGACCGGACGGCTCGCCGATCAGGACCGTCGCACCGACGACTCCAACGCCGAGCGCTGTCGCAAGCGCCACGAAGTACAACGGACGCACGCGCGACGGCGTCACGCGGCGGAGCAGGTGCGCCATGCTTGGAAAGCGATCGTCTGGGCGCTCGCTCAATGCCCGCCGCAGCGCGCTCGTGGTCCTCAACGGGATCAGCGAACGAGGCATCGCCGGACCGGCGCGCATCGCGGCCCGGATCGACGCGACCGTGGTTCCGGGAAAGGGCCGCCTCCCCTCGAGCGCCTCGAACAGCGCGACCGCAAAGCTGAACTGGTCGGCGCGCGCGTCGATCGGCTCGTTGTCGAACTGTTCGGGGGCCATGTAGGCGGGCGTGCCGGCGGTATCGCGCTCGGATCCAGCCCCGGTTGGAGGCGTGCGGTCATCCGCCGCGAGCAGCGCGATCCCGAAGTCGTGCCGCCCTCGACGAGCTCCATCGCCACGAACCACTGGCCTCGGTCCTCGCCGATGTCATGGACGGTGACGACGTTTGGATGAGACAGCCTGGCGATCGCGCGGCCCTCGCGCATCAACCGCTCGCCGGCCTGCCCGATCGCCGGCCCGTGCAGGAGCTTGATCGCGATGCGTCGATCGAGCTGCGGATCCCGCGCTGCGTAGACAACACCCATGCCGCCGGAACCGAGCGCCGCGAGAATCTGATAGCGACCGAGTTGCTGACCGGCATGGAGCGTGCACGTGGGGCGGCTGCCAAACGCATCTGCGTCGGGAAGTGTCGGCGCGTTCGCCGTCGTGCCGCCGTCACTCTCCACGCGACCGGACGTGGGCGCCGCGAGCCGGATCAGCAACCGACAGCTGGCGCACTCCGCGAGATGCATCTCGATCGTCTCTGTCGCGGTGCCATCGCGCAGGTAGCCGAGCACCGCGGTCTCGTCGAGACAGACGCTCATCGCGCCTCCACTGGTCACGGCCGGATCGTACGAGGCCCGAGCCAGGCGGGCAACCTCAGCGCACCCGCGTGCTACGCTGACCAGGGGTGACGGACGAGCTCGACATCGTCGACGCACGAGCGCGGCACGAGTGCCCTGGTGTCACGGTCGACACCGCGTCATGGCGCGTGCACCTGCGCATGCTGGCCTCACCCGAGAACCACGCGACGCTACACGCCGGAGATCTGTTGCTCGCGTTTGCCTGCGCGCAGGGCAATGGTCCAGCAATGCGCACGTTCGAGGAGCGTCACGGTGCGATGCTCGCCGGAGCGGTGCGCACCGTCGATCGCGCGAATGCCGATGATGTGCTGCAGGATCTCCGCAGGCGGTTGTTTGTCGCCGACGGGAGCGGAAGCGGTCCGCGCGTGCTCGGCTACCGCGGCACGGGCCCGCTCGGCGGCTGGGTGCGCGTCGCCGCGCTGCGGCTGGCGATCGACCTCAAACGTTCGGGATGGCGCGAGGTACCGATCGAGGAAGCGCTGATCCCCGACGAACCGGCACGCGCAGCGGCCAACGATCCGGTGCGCGCTCACGATCACGCGGTGATCCGATCGGCGCTGCGGACGGCGATCGCGGCTCAGTCGAGCCGCACGCGGACGCTGCTTCGCTACTATTATTCCGAGAACGTCGGAGTCGAGGAGCTCGGCGCGATCTACCGCGTGCACGCGAGTACCGTCTCGCGCTGGCTCGCGGCAGCTCGCACCGAGATCTTCGAGCAGACGCGCCGGGAGCTCGCCGCGCAGCTCAAGGCGTCGCCGCTCGACGTCGAGAGTCACCTGGGGCTTGCAGGCAGCCTCGAGGTCAGCTTGGGCAGCCTGCTGAGGACGCCGAGCGGCTCGGCGAGCTGAGTAAAACGAGGGGGTTCGGATACCTGTACGAATTCCGGAGGCCGCGTGCAAAACCGCGCGACGGCGCTCGTCAAGGGGCAATCACCAACCAGGAGCCTCTCGATGATTCGCTACGCTTTGTCCCTCGCCTGCATCTTGATCCCCGCCATCGCGGCGGCCGAGGATCGTTGGTCGCACACCGAAGACTTCCAGCCGGCAAGTAGCGCGAGCATTCGCGTCGTCGAGCCAGAGGGCTATCAGGTGACGATCAACGGTCGCACCGATAGTGCACCGGCCGTGTTTGCGGTGCCGAATGCCGACAATTACTACGTGATGACGCTGCGGGCGCCATCGGGCGCGACCTGGGAGCGCAAGCTCGAGGTGCGCCAGTGGAAGCAGAACGTCGTGCGCGTGCGCCATGGCGTTGACACCGTCGCCACCCCCGCATCGGCGCCTGCGAAATACGTCGGCGTCGTCGCCAACACCACGCACCTGTGCAAGAAGGTCAGCGACCGCCGCGATATGCGGATCGAGCTCGTGCTCGGCGCCGACATCATCAAGTCCATCGACGTTGCCGTGCGCTCGCGCGTGGATGTGGAGCTGCCCGCCGGCGAGTACCGGGTGCGGCAGTATCTGCGCAACCAGGACGCCTGGGAGCTCGCCGGCACCCAGAAGCACACGGTTAGCGCCGACGCCTGGACCATTCATTTCCGGTGCAACTGATGAAGGCCATCACTCTGCTCACGACGCTCGTGCTCGCGTGCGGCGGTAGCAAACCCACGCCCGCGTCGCCGTCTGGGGCGGACACCGCACCGACCGCGCCGCCCTGTTGCTGCATCTTCTCTGACGGCGCGCGAGAGCTGGCCGTCGATGCCTGCGCCGCACAACGCGGAACCTGCGACTCCGAAATGACCGAGTGCTACTCCCTTGGTCCCACGCCGTGACGACCGGAAATTCTATGTCTCGCATCCTATCGATTGTCATGTTCATCGTCGCGGGGTGTGCCTCCACAGAGGCGCCCTCCGCGCCCTCCGCCCCCCCCGCCCGACCCAAGCCTGACGCGGCAACGGCGTCGAGTGCGTCGTTTTCGAGCGCCGACACCGAGGTCCCGGTCTCCCCCGGCGCCGCCTCACCCCGCATCTCGTGCCTTGCCGAAGTGGAAATGCACTGCCGTGACGGCTATGAGAACGGCTGTGAAGGCGACCGCACGACGAAGATGGCGTGCGTGAAGAAGGGGCTGACTGCGGTCGTCCCCTGCGATCGCGAGATCGTGCACGGCTGTCCCGCCGGACATGTCAACAGCTGCTTCGCGAAACCTCCCTACGGCGACAAGCACATCTGCGTGAAGTCGTAGCGCCTCGTTCGGTACCGGCAGCCGAGACCACGGAGCCATGAGCGTTCCGCGTCCAGCTCCGTAGCTCACACCCGGTGCATGCTCATGGTCGGAACATCGACCACCACGAAGTCGCGATCGACGATCGCCCCCGTGGAAGGATCGCGCCCGTTGTGGCCAGCGATCCAGCCGGCCAGGATGCGCAGCGCGTCGACGTCGGTTCGCCGCGGCCCGTACGTTTCCTCGTCCTCGAGATCGTCATCCTCGAATTCGCTGAGCTCCATGCTGCGCGTGACGCTGCATCAGTCGCGCCGTTCGTGGTCTCGCGGGGTTATCGGCGCTGCGCGCGCAGGGGCCGGGCGGGCTGGACACACCGCGGCGCCGGACCAGCCTCACAGGGTCGGCGGGTTGGTCTCGTCGAGCCGGATCCCCGGCAAGGTCATCACGCCGGCCCCGATGTTGGCACCGGCATCGAACGCCTGGGTGTGACCTTCGTGCCACTGCCGGAGCTCCACCGTCGGCGCTCCGCCCGGGTTCGGTGAGATGTAGACATGGGTGAAGCTCCGGCGCAGTCCTGGGCGGGTCGCAGGTAGCCAGGTTCCGGCGTTGACGTAGAGCCCGCCGCTGCGCAGCTTCTGCCAGCGTGGATCGTGCGTGTGACCAAACACCACGACCGGCGCGTCGACCAGCTTGCGGATCCGCTGCGGCACGGCGCGCATCGGAAGCTGGGACAGCACGAGGTGGCTCCCGAGCCAGCGCGTGATGCCGGCCGCGATTCCGATCGCGATCGCGGCGCCCAGCAAGGCCCAGACGAGTGGCAGGAAGATCAGCATCAGGACGATCGCGACGAAGACGCCCGCACCGAGCCCGAACCGATCCAGCATCAGCATCCGACCGACGCGACGCGCGCTGGTGGTCATCGGCGTGCGCGCGAGGCGATCGATCGCGCGGGCGGTGTCGAACGAGATGCCACCGGCCTCTGCGACCTCGGCGAGCCGCGCACTGTGCTCGCGGCGGCGGCGATCGCGGCGCTTGAACGAGCGATGCAACCCGCGCGCGGTGAACAGCGCCTTGACGAACCGGCCGTACGCCATCCACAGCTTGCCCATGTGGCCGAAGCCGTGCTGCATCGCGTACTGCATGTAGCCCCAGAAGCTCCACTCCTCGATCCCATGCGGATCGAGATCGGGCACCGCGCTGCCGAGATAGCGGACCGCTGCGTAGTCCGTGTTGTAGACGAGCCAGCCGTCCTTCGGATCCATCGGCGCGAGGTTGAACTCGAAGGAACAGCCCTCGTCGTAGACGTGGCCGTGCTCGATCCACACGACGCCCGGCTCGTAGATGAACCATGGGACCACGCGGATGCGAGAGAGTGCGCGCGCATCGGCGCCCGCCGACGCGATCTGCCGCATCAGCTCCTCGACCACATTGGGGAGCAGGAGCTCGACGTCGTGGTTCCCGACGATGATGTCAACCCGGTGCCCCGCCGCGGCGAACCGCGCGAGGTCGATCAGCAGCGGGCGATGGACCTCGCAGATCCGCTTGAGCCGCTCGACGCCGGGAACTGCGCCACGCCCGAGACCGAACCGTCGCTCGTCCGCGGTCTTCGGCGGGCGCCCCGGAAGTCCCGGGATCACGACGGACATGAAGTCGAACAGGTCGCCGGCAATCACCAGGCGCCAGGGACGACCGTCGCGGCGGCGCACGGTGTGGTGCTTGAGGAACTCGCGAAACGCGTTCGCGCCGAGATCCACCGCGTGCCGGCGCTCGAGCGGGGCACCAGGCAACAGCTCCTCCCCGAAGTGGAGGTCGCTGACGACCAGGATGTTCGCGAGCTCGGTCACCGCTTCCTCACACCATGCACGCTGCCTCGCCGCGAGACAATCACGCAGCCGATCACCCAGGGACTCGCACTCACCGGCGCTCCCCATGACAATCGAGGGGTTGCGTGATATCTCCGATTCGCGTGACCCAGGTCCTCCTGCTCCTCCTGATCGCGGCCTCGCTCGCGTTCTTCGCTCGAACCTCCTGGCTGTTCGGGCGTGCCGTCGCCGCCGGTGTGCCCGACCCGCGGCCGCGCCTGGATGACCTGCCCGGCCGGCTGATGGACGTCGGCATCTACTTCTTCGGCCAGAAGAAGGTCGCCGAGGAAGGGCCCCAGCACCGATCGAGCAAGCACCACTTGTTCATCTTCTGGGGCTTCATGATCATCACGATCGCGACGGTCGAGATCTTCGTGTCGGGCTTGATCCCGGGACTGTCGCTCGCCCTGCTCCCCGACATTCTCTACAAGCCGCTGTACGTCGCGATCGACGTGTTCAACGGCATCGTGCTGCTGATGATCCTGTGGGCGATCACGCGGCGCCTGGTGATCCAGCCGCGGCTGATCCCGTGGACGCTCGACGCGGGCCTGATCCTCGGCGCGATCGGCTCGCTGATGGTCACGCACTTCATCTTCCACGGCTACGAGATCGCGGCGCAGGTCTCGATGGGCGAAGGCGGCCGCGCGTACATGCCGATCTCGAACGCGCTCGGTCACCTGCTCGCGCCCCTGCCGGCGGACGCAGCGCACCGCGGCGCCACGATCGGGTACTGGCTGCACGTCCTGATCGTCCTGACCTTCCTCAACTACCTGCCCTACTCGAAGCACATCCACCTGCTCGGCGCGCTGCCCAACATCTTCGCGCGCAACCGGTCCGAACAAAAAATGGACCTGCCGAAGCTGAACCTCGAGGACGAGAATCAGTGGGGCGTCGGCAGGTTCGAGCAGTTCTCGTGGAAGAGCCTGCTCGACACCTACGCATGCACCGAGTGCGCGCGCTGCTCGAACTACTGCCCTGCGTACAACACCGGCAAGAACCTCTCGCCGATGCAGCTGATCCACGATATCCGGTACGACATGCTCGATCGCACGGCGCTTCGCGATCGGATCGTCGAGCAGACGCAAGCGGTCGCCGAGCTGACGGAGTTCTCGTCGACGCACGGCTTCGATGATTCGCATCCGCACCCGGATCTGGTGCATGCCCGAGCCGAGCTCGTTGCGACCGAGACCGAGCTCGCCACGATGCCGAAGCTGACCGGCGGCCGCGTTGCCGAGGACACGCTGTGGGCGTGCACGACGTGCGGCGCATGCCAGGAGGTCTGCCCGGTGTTCATCGAGCACCCGATCAAGATCATCCAGATGCGCCAGAACCTGGTGCTCGAGCAGGAGAAGACGCCGGGCGAGCTCCAGCGGACGTTCCGCAACATGGAGCGACAGTCGAACCCGTGGGGCATCGCCAACGACCAGCGCATGGACTGGGCGAAGGACCTCAACGTTCCGACCATCGAGGAGAACCCGGATCCCGAGTACATCCTGTGGGTCGGCTGTGCCGGTGCTTTCGACAGCCGGATCATCAAGCAGACGCGCGCGATGGTGAAGATCCTCACGACCGCGCAGGTCGACTACGCGGTCCTCGGACACCAGGAAGCGTGCACCGGGGATCCGGCACGCCGCGCAGGGAACGAGATGCTGTTCCAGGCGCTCGCCGAGCAGAACGTCGAGACGCTCAAGAGCGTCAACGCGAAGAAGGTCATCACCTCCTGCCCGCACTGCCTGCACACCCTGAAGAACGACTACCCGCAGTTCGGCGGCAACTTCGAGGTGATCCACCACACCCAGCTGCTCGACCATCTGTTCAAGAGCGGCGAGCTCAAGAGCGAGAAGTCTCCCGTTGCCACGATCACCTACCACGACAGCTGTTACCTCGGCCGCTGGAACGGCGAGTTCGACGCGCCGCGCGCGGTGATCGAAGCGGTCGGCGTGCCGGGTGGCATCACGGAGATGACGCGCAACAAGCGTCACGGCTTCTGCTGCGGTGCCGGCGGAGCGCGCATGTTCATGGAGGAGCACGAGGGCGAGCGGGTCAACGTGAACCGCACCGACGAGGCGATCACCACCGGCGTCGCTGCCGTCGCGGTCGCCTGTCCGTTCTGCAGCATCATGCTCACCGACGGCATGAAGCAGCGCAACGTCGAGGAGTCAATCCAGGTGCTCGACATCGCCGAGCTCGTCGCGGCGAGCATCCCGGACGTTCCGGTGGATCGCCTCGTGCGCCGCAAGAAGCTGCCCGTCGCGACGACCTAGTAGCGGCGTGCAACGTCGCTGCTCAGCGCGCCCGGGCGACACACTTCGAGCTCGCGCCAGCTCGATGCATACGCAATGCAGCTCAGCTCCGTACGCGAGGCGTTGAGCTCACGGCAGCTCGCGAGCGTGAGGGGCTCGGTGCCGTAGCGCGTGCGCGCGCCGTCGTCTTCCTGCACGAAGCGACGCGCATTCGCAACCGCGCCGGGACACAGGTCGCCGTCCTCGCGCTCCTTGCCGCCGCAGGCGAGCGCCATCAGGGAAAGCACGATGGAGATGCTGAGTTTTCGCATGAGTGATCCACGTGCACATTTCGCGCTCACGTGATGGTCGCGAATTCGAGGCAGGGCATCGCCTCGGGTATCATCTGAGTGATGAAGGGATTTCTCCTCGCGAGCCTGGTGCTCGCGACCATGTCTGCGTGCGGCACGGGCGATGACGTCGCCCTCGGCGCGCGGGCGAATTGCGCCCAGGGTGGTGCGCTCACGGATTGCCCGGATGCCGAACGTACCTCGGAGGGTGCGTGCTGGCGGCTGGTCGACTGCGGCGCCATTCCGCTCGATCACCCCGAGGAGTTCCGCATCGACTGGGGAACCTGCGTCGACGGTCTCGACGGCCTGACCGCGGATCGCCAGCGACTCGTGGTGAGCTGCATTGCAGCGTCGACGTGCGATCAGCTCCAGGTCGACGGCTCGCCGGAACAGCCGAACCGCGACCAGATGTACTGCCTGCGGCTGGGAGAGGACTGATGCGTCGCGCCTGGCTCCTCGCCGCGGCCCTCGTTGCCGCCCACCCACTGACGGCAGCCGCTCAGCCCGCCGACATTCCGGCGCTGACCAAGGTGATCGACACGCAGCCTGCCGACATGGATCGCTCGGCGTGGAAAGAGAAGCGTCGCGAGGCCGCGCGCAAGCTCGCCCAGAGCAAGGACAAGCGCGCGGTGCCCGTGTTGATCAAGCTCGCGGAGACCGAGACCTTCGACATCATCGGAGAGATCGCGATCGAGGGCCTCGGCAACCTCGGCGATCAGAGCGCCCTCCCCGTGCTGCGCAAGATCTCCAACGACAATGCGCGCGACAAGCAGACGCGCGAGCTCGCGAAGAAGGCGTTGACCAAGCTCGGCGCGAGCGCCACCGGCGGCGGCACGACCGGCGGTGGAGCGACCGGCGGAGCGACGGGCGGTGCAACGACCGGCGGCACCACAGGCGGCGCGACCGGTGGGGGCAAGATCGGCGGCGGTGTGACGGGCGGCGCAACCG
>JACCQV010000409.1 GCA_013813945.1 Deltaproteobacteria bacterium
CGACGGAGCGACGTTCTAGTGACCACAGGAGATCGAAATGCCGTCCCGTCCTGACCTGCGCGAGATCTCGAGCAACGTTCGCGAAGCGTTCACCGAAGCCGATCGCGAGACCCTGCTCGACATCCTCACGTTCGTGATCAAGGAGTATGTCGTCGAGGGGCCGCCCCCGATGATGATCCACCAGGCCGAGACGCTCTCGGATCTCCAGGGCGCGAGCTTCGCGCAGCTGATCAGCGCGATGCAGACGCGGTTCGAACATCCCGAGCTCGCGATGTTCGTCGTCGATGGCGAGCAGGTCAGCGTGCGCGTCGGCGGCGTCATGCAGCCCTTGGTCGCGCCGCGAACGCCGATGGGTGCGACCGCGGCCGAGCTGCCACGGCCCGCCGCCGGGGTCCGCGTCCTCGAGAGTAACCTCCAGCAACGCACGCCACCTCCGGCGCCCCCGGGCGTGCAGATGGTCGATACGCGGCCACCACCCGCCGCGCAGCAAGCGAGCACGGCGCCACCCCCGGCGCGTGGCGTCTCGGTACGTGGGCGCGAAGGCGCGGCGCCGGCACCCGCTCCGTCCGCACCGCAGGGCGCACAGCCCGCCGCACCGCCGACCGCAGGACAGCCTGCAGCGCCTGCCTCCGACAAGCCCGACGCTGCTGGCGGCGACGACGCCTCGGCGCGGTTCAGCCTCCTGGAGCTCGATTAGTGTCCTCGGTCGCGCGCCGCTATTACGAGCGCGGTCGGGTGTCGCTGGAGACCGGAGATCTGGCGTCGGCGCAGGAGTCCCTGCGCGCGGCACTCGATCTCGCACCGTCGTTCGGCAACGCACGCGTCGCATACGCGGTGGCGCTGGCTCGCGGAGGTGACTGTCCTCGCGCTGCTCAGGTGTTGCGCGCGGGGCTCCCACGCGCCTCGTCACCGATCTCGGCAGCGGCGATGCACGCGACGCTCGGCGACGTGCTGACGCTCGGCGGCGACTTCTTCGGCGCCGAGGATGCGTTCAACCAGGCCGCAAAGACGCCCGGATTCGAGGCACGCGTCGCCTCGGGACTCGCGCGCGTGTACTCGCGCCTCGGCCGCTATCGCGACATGGCGGCGCAGCTCCAGATCGCGGCCGCCGCCTCGCGCGGCTGATCACTGCGGAAGCGCGGGCGGTGCGATCGCCGGCGGTGAGATCGGGGGCGGCTGCGTTCCGGCCAGGCTGCCCTGCAGCCAGATGAGCCCAGCGCCACCTCCACCGCCGCCGCCACCACCATCTCCGGCGCCCACGGTCGCTCCGTTGACCGCGTTGGTTCCACCGGAAGCCGCGACCGAGCCATCACCGCCGCCGCCGCCACCGTTGCTTCCGCCGTTGCCGCCGGACGCTGCGACATTCCACACCGTGCTCTCGTTGCCCTTGCGTCCGGTCGTGTCGATCGTACCTTCGCCGCCGCCGCCCCCGTTCGCGGAGACCTCGCCGGCGCCCATCAGCGTGACCGTCGGCGCTTCGAACACGATCATTCCGCCGGAGCCGCCGCCTCCGCCGCCGGCCTCGCCAGTCGTCGCGCCGCTGCCCGCTGCACCATTCGCGGTCACGCGATTCGCGATCGTGATGCTCATGCCCGCGACGAGATAGATCACGCCGCCGCCATCCCCACCGGCTCCGTTGTTCTGCCGCGCACCGGCGGTCCCCCGGCACCCGGCATGGAGCACCAGGGTCGTGATCGGGTTCGTGGCGATCGCGCCATCGCCGCTCTGGTTGCCGGCACCGTTCCCACCGTCGCCCCCCTTGGTCGTGAAGGTGCCACCCGCGCCGCCGCCGCCGCCGTCCTGCCCGCCACTCGGTTGGGGCTGGCCGCAATCCGCTGGGTTCGTCGAGGCACCGGGACCCGTGCGCGGCGTCGTCGCGATCGTGCTGCTTGCGTCGAGCGGGCCCGTGATGGTGATCGACGTCGTCGCGAGGAGCAGGAGCGGCCTGGAGCCGGTCAGCTTCGCGCCCGCCGCAGGAACCGTGATCGTATCGCCGACGATCGCGCACGCCGTTGGGCCATTGGTCGCCGGGACCACCACGCAGCGGATGTCCGCGTCTGTATCGAGCGGACCCTCGATCGTGATCGCGCCCATCGGTGGTGGCGAGAAGCACCTGGCGGGACGAACGAGCATCGCGCAGAGCTGCCCCGCTGGAGAATCGATGGGCCGACCATCGTTCGTCGCCACGGCGTCACGGCCAGCGTCGAGCTCGATGGTGGTCAGGTCATCGATGCCGAGGATCTGGTTACAGCCAGCTCCGGCCAGCGCGACGACGAGCCACCAGTGCCGCACCCTCCAACGCTAGCACGTCGGTGGAGGCCGACTGCACCCTCGTTGTGGCGGGCTCGCGTTCGGCTTACGCTAGAAGCCAGGTGGGATGCGAAGTCGAACGAATTCGCTGGTTCACGCTCGCGATGGGAGTGCTGCTCCTGTCCGTGGCGAGTGCCACAGCGCAACCCGCCGCCGACGTCGCCTTCGAACGCGGGCGGGAGATGCTCCAGATCGGGAAGTATTCGGAAGCGTGCGCGGCGTTCGAGGAGAGCCAGCAGCTGCGGCCGCGCCCCGAGACGAAGTTCAACATCGCGCTGTGCAGCGAGCAGCTCGGCAAGCTCGCAACGGCGCTCGCACTGCATCGCGAGCTGGCGACGACGCACGACACGCCGGCGCGCCGCGCGAAGTCCGCGGAGCTCGCAGCACAGCTCGAACCGCGCGTACCGCGATTGCAGATCCTGGTCGGTGAGGCGCGCAAGCGAACGCGCCGGTCACCACCGGATCTCGAGGTCCGGGTCAACGGTGTGCAGGTCACGAGCTTCGACAATGTCCCGATCGATCTCGGGACGACCCGCGTCACTGCGATCGCACCTGGCTTCGTCGAATGGTCAGGGCAGGTGAGAGCTGCGGAGGAAGCGAAGCGCGTCCGGATCACGATCGATCTCGAGCGACCCGCCAGCTCCGCTCTTCCTGAAACCGACGAGCCACGCGTCGACCAGCCCGGGAGCTCGAACCGCAAGACGTACGCGACGATCGCAGTCGCCGTCGGCGGGCTCGCGATCGGAGGTGGTGTGATGTTCGGGATCCTGGCGCGAGCTGCATGGAACGACGCGCTCATCGCGTGTGGCGGTGACTCGGCATGCACCGACGACCAGCTGCCGATCGGACAGCCGTTTCACGACACCGCGGTCACGCGAGGGAGGATCTCGACGGTGATGTTCGTCGCGGGCGGCATCGCCGTCGCCACTGGCGTCGCGCTGTACCTGACGGCTCCGTCGGAGCGCAAGAACGTGGCCGTCGCCCCGAGCGTGGACGCATCCTCGGCTGGCGTGACGGTCTTCGGCCGCTTCTAACCCCAGGGATCGCTTGTGTTGACCTCGTAGGCGTAGGCGTAGGCGTCTGCGTAGGCGACTCCGAGGCAACCGGCCGAGCCACCGGCCGATACCGGGTCGATGTTCCATTTCCAGACGCTG
>JACCQV010000415.1 GCA_013813945.1 Deltaproteobacteria bacterium
GACGCTGGTGCTCGCCGATCCGACGACGCCCGACGGCTTCGTGCTGGCGACCGACCCAAACGAGCAAGATCTTCAGCGCGGCGCGAAGCTGCGGGCCCGTGCCCTCGCGCAGCACCCCTACGCCCAAGCCGGCCTCGCGTTCGCGCTGCTCTCCACGACCGGCAAGCTCGCGAAGAACCGGCTCGCGGTGGTCCGGGGCGGCGGCCCGTACGAGCGGATCGTCGACGTGTTCGATCCACCCGAGCCACTGGTCATCCGGATCAGGCACCCGACGGTGGCGGCACCGTCGGCGATCGCGCGGATCACCCTCGAGCGCCTGTTCCGGGATCAGCTCCAGCCCAAGGCCTACGCGTGTTACCAGCGCGCACTCGGGCTCGCGCCGAAGCTCGCGGGCACCGTCCGCTTCGACTTCCGCCTCGGTCGCGGAGAGGTCACGTCGGTCGGCATCATCGGCCTTGGCGACACCCAGCTCGACAGCTGTCTCCTCGACGCCGCGTACCAGCTCACGCTCCCGCTGCCCGACTTCACGGTCAACGCCGACGATCAGACGATCGCGCTCTATCCGCTGACCTTCGCCGTCAGCGAGAACCGCCCGCAGGTCGTGCTCGGTGACGCGGACTCGACCTCCCCGCTCGACATCGACGCGATCCAGGGTGGCGTTCCCGGCAAGCGCCGCGCGGTCAAGGTGGACTCGACGACTCCGCTCGGCACCATGCGCCCGAGCACCACCCCATAGATCGGTGCTACATCGTGGCCCATGTCCGGGTCGCGAGTTGCGCGCGCTGCGACGCGGCTGACGCCGCACGCGCCGGCGATCGCGATCACGCTCGTGATCGGTGCCCTCGCATGGACGTTCGCCTACGCCGTCCTGCGCAGAACGCCGTCGTTCGGATTCCCGCTCGATGACTCGTACATCTACCTGACCTACGCGAAGCAGTTCGGCCGCGCCCAGCCATTCACCTACTTCCCCGGTGGCGGCTACTCCGCGGGCTCGACGAGCGTGTTGTGGCCGATGGTGCTCGCACCGTTCTGGACCCTCGGCGCCCGCGGCCATGCACTGGTCTGGGTCTCCTACGCGTTGTGCGCGGCGCTCTATGCCGCGACCTGTATCGGCTGCTATCGCCTCGTGCGCGAGATCGGCGGCGGACACGGTGGCGCGCTCGCGGGCGGCATCGCCGCGGCCATCACGATCGCGATCGCGCCCTTCGCGTGGTGTGCACTCTCGGGAATGGAGGTCGCGTTCGCGAGCGCACTCCTCGTCGCGACTCTGATTCTCCTCGTCCGCTGCCCGCGCGAGGGCGCGCCACCTCGCCTGCTCGTGGCCTGCCTCGCGGCGACTTCGTTGTCGCGTCCCGAAGCGACGATGATCGTCGTCGGGATTGTCGGCATTGCCGTGCTCTCGCGCCTGCGTCGTCGCCAGTGGCGAGCCGCCGCATGGTGGTTGACGCCGCTGATCGCGCCCGTCCTGTGGGTGACCGCGAACAAGCTCCTCGCCGGCAACTGGTTTCCGAACACCGGTGTCGCGAAGAGTCACTTTTATCTACCGGGCTTTGACACCACCTACTGGTGGTCCTCGATCACGACGCAGACCGGCAAGATGCTGAAGGGCCTGTTCTGGGATGGCTCGAGCCCGCTCGTCTGGCCACGCCTGATCGCCGTGATGTGGATCATCGGCGCGGTGCGCGTGCTGTGGTGGGCGAGAGAGCAGCAGCGCTGGCTCGTCGGCGTGTTGCTCGTGACCTCGCCGTTCGCGCTGGTCCTCGCCGTGATCGCATCATCGGGCGCGTGGAGCTTTCACAACTATCGCTACATCGCGCCGGCATTCCCGCTGTTCGCGATCACGGCCGCGTGCGCGGTGATGCCCTTCACTCTCCCGCGCTGGCTCGAGCCGCGCGTCTGGCTGACGCTCGGCGCCGTCGCGGCTGGCGTCTTCGTCGCCGTCCTGTGGCGCGCGGCGCTACCGGGCATGCGCGCTGACATCCTGCTCTACGCGCAGAACGCGAGCGATCTCAACCGGCAGGTCGTGACGCTCGGCCACTACATCCGCACGAAGCTCCCCGACGCGTCGATCATGTTTCACGACGCCGGTGCGATCGCGTACTACGGCGACACGCGCGTCTACGACA
>JACCQV010000419.1 GCA_013813945.1 Deltaproteobacteria bacterium
CTCACGACCGTCATCGGGTACGGCTCGCTACTGGTCAGCGATAACCTCGCGATCCGGGGATTCGGCATGGCGTCCCTGATCGGCGAGCTGGCATGCGTGCTGAGCGCGCTCGTGCTCGTGCCGGCGATCCTGGCGCTTGGCCGCAAGCAGCCCGCGCACTCGCTCAGCTGATGCGCTTGCCGTCCGGCGACCAGCGGTAGTAGCCCTCGCCGGATTTCTTGCCGAGCTTGCCCGCGGCGACCTTGTCGCGGAGCGTCTGCGGCGGTGTGAACGCCGGACCGATCGCCTGCGCGAGGTACTCGGCGATGCCGAGCCGGACGTCGAGCCCGACGAGATCCGTGAGCTCCAGTGGGCCCATCGGGTGGCCGTAGCCGAGCTTCATCGCGGTGTCGATGTCGGCGGCCGAGGCGACGCCCTGCTCGACCATGCGCATCGCCTCCAGGCCGATGACCAGGCCGAGCCGGCTCGATGCGAACCCAGGCGCGTCACTCACCGTGATCGGTGTCTTGCCGAATCGCTCCGCAAGACCAACGGCTGCGGCGATGCTCGCAGGGTCCGCGCTCCCGTGGCGAACGACCTCGACGAGCTTCATCACGTGCACGGGATTGAAGAAGTGCATGCCGACGAGCCGACCAGGAGCGCGAACGCTCGCAGCGATCTCCGCGATCGGTAGCGACGACGTGTTGGTCGCGAGCAGTGCGTGCGAGGGCGCCGCTTGATCGACCGCGCGGAAGATCTCGCGCTTGAGGTCGATCCGCTCCGGCACTGCCTCGATCACGCAGTCCGCGCCGGCACACGCCGCGGAGAGCTCGTCGAAGGCACGGATCCGGCCGAGCGCCGCGTCGCGATCGGCGGCGCTGAGCTTTCCGAGCTCGACGCCCTTCGCGAGGTTCTTGCCGACCTTCTCGATCCCGCTCGCGGCCGCGCCGGCAAGCGCGTCGTAGAGCTGGACCGTGGCGCCGGCCAGTGCGGCCACGTGAGCGATGCCATGTCCCATGGTGCCGGCGCCGATCACCGTGATGCTGCGAATGTCGGAGGCGTTCACGCAGCGAACCTACAACACCCTGCCCTTGCTGTGCCGGCCGCAATGCCGCCTGGCGTGCATGGCGGCAACCCGAGCGCGCGACGGTCTCACGCCGGGCTCAGGACCCGGCGGCCGAGTGGTGCACGGGCGACGTCGTCGGGGACGGCGACGCGGACGGTTCCCAGCTCCAGGCAGAGGCTCGACATCTCGGCGAGCTCCATCACCCGATCCGTGATCGATTCGGCGGACATGTCGACACCTTCGCGCCCCGGAACGAGTGGCCCGTTGATGGCCATTCGTAACCGCTCTTCGAGCGTCGATGGACCGCCCTCACTTCTTGTCACGGTGAGTCTCCGCTGCCGTGAGGCTCTGGATGTCGACGAGGTCCTGGGCACGACCGGCCGTGAGCTTGAGCGTGATCAGCCCATCCCGCGATACGACCGACAGCATGCCTTCGTTCCACGGTAGTCGCTGACGGTCATCCCAGATCGTCTGCAGCTTGGGGTTCAACCACAGCACGTCGAGCATCAGTGGACGACCCTCGATGAGCTTCGAGAACCGCTGGACTTCGATGCCGGAGCCCGAAAATTCCATGGGCAACGCCTCGAACACGAAGCCTGTTTGCCGGGCGACCTCCCGGATGCGAGCTGCGTCCTCCTTGCGTGCGATCACGTCGATATCCCTGGTCGCGCGCGGAGCGCCGTGCACGGCCAGCGCAAGCGCACCGCACAACGCGTACTCGATGCTGGCTTCATCGAGTGCTCGCAGAATGGCCACGAGCTCTGCGTACACGTCGATCATCGTTCAACGAGCATACCGCACGACGAGGGTCTGCGAACCTAACACTCGGACCCTTGCACCCGGTCGTACAGGCCCGTAACGTGCCTTCGGATGACGTCGATCAACTTCGTCGACGTCGATCGCTTGCAGCGCGATCTCGAAGCGATCGTGGGTCCGCGCCGCATGTCGATGCGAGCCGTCGACCTCGATACCTACTCGCGCGACATGTGGCCGCGACTCTTGATCGCGTATCGCGAGGGAGCGATCGACGTGCCGCGACCGCATGCCGTGGTGTGGCCCGAGCATGTCCGGGAGGTCGTCTCCGTCGTCAAGCTCGCGCGCGAGCTCGGCATCCCGATCGTGCCGTACGGCGGTGGCTCTGGAGTGTGCGGCGGCGCCGTGCCGATCCAGGGTGGCATCACGATCGACACCAAGCGCATGCAGCAGCTGCGCTCCGTGCACAGTGATGAGCTGATCTGCGATGTCGAAGCCGGCATCAACGGCGAACGCTTCGAGCGCGATCTCGAGCGCCGCGGCTACACGTTCGGGAACTTCCCGTCGTCGATCTACTGCTCCACGGTCGGCGGCTGGCTGGCGACGCGTGCGGCCGGTCAGCTCTCGACGAAGTACGGCAAGGTCGAGGATCGCGTGGCCGGACTCACCGTGGTCACCGGCCGCGGCGAGGTGATCGAGACGGACGGCCCCAATCGCGCATTGCGCGGGCCGAACTGGACCCAGCTCCTGCTCGGCAGCGAGGGCACGCTCGGCCTGATCACGTCGGCTCGCCTCCGCGTATCACCGGCCCCGCAGCTTCGCGTGTTCCGTGGCTTCGAGGTCGACGACGTCGCGACGGGTCTCACCGCGATCCGGCGCGTCTTGCAGAAGGGACTGCGACCCGCGGTCGTCCGTCTGTACGACGAGATGGACACGCTGATGAACTCGTTCGGCCACAAGGAGGAGGACGAAGCGCACGAGGTCCGTGGGCCCGTGCCGCCGGTCTCGACCGGCGCCCTGCCCGCATGGCCCGCTGGCGAGCCGCCCAAGGA
>JACCQV010000448.1 GCA_013813945.1 Deltaproteobacteria bacterium
CACCTACGATGCTCCGGCGACGCCACGGCTCCAGCAACGCCGGCCGCAGGCCACAGTCGATGATCTCGAGAGCACGGGCGACCTACCGGCCGTGGCCTGGGGCAGCGATGATGCCGGTCCTGCGCCGGACATCGTCTTCCCGGCGGACCTTCCGCTCGAGGCACCCGCGACCGACGTCGATCCCCTGACTCATCCGCTGATGGATGCTGCGACCGCGCAGCTCGGCGATGACATCGCGAGCGTGGTCGGCGTTCGGTTCCAGGTCGGCGGTCGGATCCAGTGGTGCGACGCCGGTGATGTCGACTACGCGCGCGGGGAGCGAATCCTCGTCGACTCGGATCGGGGTCAGCGGATCGCGACGGTTGCGACCCCACCGACGCGCCGGGCGACGCGCGATCGCGGACTGCGCCGCGTGATCCGCAGAGCCTCGGAGCAGGACCTGCGCGGCGAGGCCGCCGTCGATGCGGATCGCGGCAAGGCGCTTCGACTCGCGAAGGATGTCGCCGCGAATCTGCGGTTGCCGCTGAAGGTGTTTCGCGTCGAGCTGATCGGTCAGGGTCGCGGCGCGAAGCTCAACGTTTACTACACGAGCGACGAGCGCCTCGACCTGCGCGAATTCATCCAGACCGTCGGCCGCGAGACCGGTGCACGCCTCGAGCTGCGCCAGCTCGGCGTGCGTGACGAAGCGAAGGCGGTCGGTGGGATTGGTTCGTGCGGGCTGACGTTGTGCTGCACGACGTGGCTGCCCGACTTCGTGCCGGTCTCGATCAAGATGGCCAAGGACCAGGGCCTCGTGCTGTCGCCGACCAAGGTCGCGGGTCAGTGCGGCCGGCTCAAGTGCTGCCTCGTCTACGAGCAGGCGGCCTACGCCGAGCTGCGCAAGGGACTGCCCAAGCTCGGCAAGCGCGTGATCTCGCAGCGCGGTGAAGGCCGCGTGGTGGAGGTCGATGTGCTGCGCCAGCGGATCCGGGTGTCGTACGGCATGGGCGATACCGAGGTGTTGCCCGCGACCGAGGTCAAGCCGCTGTTCCCCGCGGGAAACCAGCCGCGTGCCCCGCGCGCCGACGGCCAGGGCGCTGCGCCGGCGCACGCGCATGCGCACGACGCCGAGCCCGAGGATCCGCCCGAGGAATTTCCGGTCGAGCAGCTGCCGCCGACCGATGACCCGAGCTCCGAAGATCACGGCCCCACCGACGACCCGAGCTCGGACGACTTCCAAGCATGAGCACGCCTTTTTACATCACGACACCGATCTACTACGTCAACGACGTCCCGCACCTCGGGCACGCCTACGCGACGATGGTCGCAGACGCGTTCGCGCGGTTTCATCGGATGCGCGGCGACGACACGCGGTTCCTCACCGGCACCGACGAGCACGGGCAGAAGGTCGAAGAGACCGCGAAGAAGCGCAACCTGACGCCGCAGCAGCTCGTCGATGAGGTCGCGCCGAGATTCGACGAGGCGTGGAAGACGCTCGACATCGCGGACTACAACTTCATCCGCACCACGAGCGAGAAGCACAAGCAGGTCGTCACGAACCTGTGGCATCGGATCCGTCGCGAGAGTCCGGAGGATCTGTACCTCGCGTCGTATCAGGGCTGGTACTGCGTCGGCTGCGAGGCGTTCTACACCGAGAGCCAGCTCGTCAAGGACGGCGAGACGTGGATGTGCACGACGCACAAGCGTCCCGTCGAGTTCATCGACAAGGAGCGCTCCTGGTTCTTCAAGCTCTCGAAGTACGCGGAGCCACTGCTCGCGCACATCAAGGCGCACCCGGAGTTCATCCGTCCCGACGCGTATCGCAAGGAGATCGTCTCGTTCCTCGAGTCGGGGCTGCGCGACCTGTCGGTGTCACGCACGAGCTTTGCGTGGGGCATTCCGGTCCCCGAGGCGGATCCCGACGGGATGAAGCACGTGATCTACGTGTGGATGGACGCACTCACGAACTACTACTCGGATCTGTGTCCTCCGGACGGTTCGCTCGACGGTGCCGACGCGAAGAACTACTTCCCGCACGCGATCCATCTGATCGGGAAGGACATCCTTCGGTTTCACGCCGTGTACTGGCCGGCGTTCCTGCTGTCCGCTGGTCTGCCGCTTCCAAAGTCGATCCTCGCGACCGGCTGGTGGACCGTACGTGGTGAGAAGATCTCGAAGTCGATGCCGGCGACGCGCATCGATCCGATCAAGCTCGCCCAGGCGCTCGCGGTGGGTCCGTTCGGGATGCCGCTCGGCATCGATGCGATGCGCTACTACCTGATGCGCGAGGTCCCGCTCGGCAACGATGGTGACTTCACGTTCGAGGGCCTGTTTGGGCGGTTCAACGCCGACCTCGCGAACGACCTCGGCAACCTCGTCAATCGCAGCCTGACCTTGATCGCGAAGTTCGCCGCGGACCACCCGCCGGTGCGCGACGATCAGTTTCACAGCGACGGTCACGAGAATCCGTACTGGCAGCTCGAGGTCCATGCCTTCGAGACCGTGCGCGTGGTCGCGCGCGAGTTCGAGGCGCTCGCACCGTCGCGCGCACTCGAGCTGCTCTGGCGGTTCATCGGCCAGGCGAACCGGTTCATCGATCAGACGCAGCCATGGGCAATGGCGCGCTCCAAGGATCCGGCGCTCGGGCATGCCCTGTGGTGTCTGCAGTCGAGCCTGTGGACCATCGCGCGGATGATCGCACCCGTGCTGCCCGCCACGTCACACACGCTGCTCGGCTGGCTCGGCGACACCGGACCGGTGACCTGGCCCGAGGGCGTCGACGGGCGCGTGTTCACGCAGGCGCCGCAGCTCACGGCCCAGCCACCATCGGGGGCGATGTTCCCCCGACTCGACGAGCCGATGCAGGCGAAGATCCTCGCCGCCGTGATCGGTGATGAGCCCGGCGCGGCTCCCGCGCCTGCGAAGCCGGCAGAGTCCGCGAAGCCAGCTGCGCCCGCGGTCGCTCAGATCACGTTCGACGACTTCGCGAAGCTCGAGCTGCGCGTCGGCAAGGTCATCAGCGCCGTCGCGATCCCGAAGAAGGACAAGCTGCTCCACCTCCACGTTGACCTCGGCGAGGCCAAGCCGCGCTCGATCATCGCGGGCATCGCCGAAGCGTACAAGCCAGATGCGCTGGTCGGATCGCAGGTGATCGTCGTCGCGAACCTCGCGCCGCGAAAGATGGCGGGCCTCATGTCCGAGGGGATGATCCTCGCCGCAGGCGACGAGGCGATCCTCGGACTTTCCGCGCTCGACCGCGACGTGCCACCTGGAACCCGGGTACGATAGGAACGGAAATGTCGTCCGAGCAACGTCGCGCCGCACGCCTCGTGGTCAACGCTCCTGGGATCATCGAGTCCATTGGCCAGGTGCCGATGACGCTGCACCCGAACCTCGCCGCCGTGTTTCGCCGCGTCGAGGCAGACGGTACGACGATCGGGAAGCGGTTCCCTGCCGTGATCCGCGATCTGTCGACGAACGGCGCATTCATCTCCGGACCGCCGTTGCCGCTGATGTCGCGCGTCGCGATCAAGTTCGAGATCCGTGGCATGGGCTCGGTCGATGCGGTGGGCTGGGTGCTGTGGCAGCGGACGGATGACTGCGAGCTGCCGAGCGACAGCGGCAACGTGACGCTGCCCAAGGG
>JACCQV010000040.1 GCA_013813945.1 Deltaproteobacteria bacterium
ACCTCCAACCTCGACGCGGAGTCGGAAGCTGCCGTGCAAGCGGCACTCGAGCGCCTGATGGAGGGCCGCACGACCTTGATCGTCGCGCATCGGCTATCGACTGTTCGCGATGCGGATCGGATCGTCGTGATCGACGAGGCTGGCGTCGTCGAGCAGGGCCGCCACGAGGAGCTGATGTTGAAGCGCGGGACGTACGCCCGCCTCGTCGAGCACCAGCTGATCGCGGACCACCGCGTCGCATCCTGACGCTACTCGTCGTGCTCGGACTTCAGCCACGTCTTGACGTGGGGAATCCGCGGCACCAGGACCGAGTACATCGTGGCGATCGCGGCCGTGATGTACCAGCCGAGGCCGACGACCATTCCGATCGCCGCGGCGAACCACACCGACGCCGCGGTGGTGAGGTTCTTCACCTTGTTCCCCTCACCCTTGAGGATCATCCCGGCGCCGAGGAAGCCCACGCCCGAGACCACCTGCGCCGCGATCCGGGCCGGGCTATTCGGGTCGATCGACATCGAGATGAACGTGAACAGACACGCACCGGCCATCACGAAGCAGTTCGTACTGATCCCGGCAGGCTTGTTGCGCAGCTCGCGCTCGACGCCAATGATCGCGCCGAACACCAGACAGAGCCCGAGTCGGATCGCAAACTCGAGCTCGTTACCTACGACCAGTGAATCCATGCCCTCGCGTAGCACAGCTCACGGCGCTGGCAGCGCCGACTTGGCGAGCTTGACGATCGTGTTCTGGTCGCGGCTCGTCACGTAGATCGACGTCTCATCGGCGGCGATCCGGTAGGGCGACTTCAGATCGTCTGCGATCACCTGCGGCGCGCGACTTCCGTCCTTCGCGATCCGCAGCAGGGCAGGGCGCGCACCCCACGTGAACACGTAGATCCACGGTCCGTCGACGAGCAGGTCGTCGCTGTTCACGAGGTCGCGCGCGAGCACGCTCAGCTCTCCGGTCGCGATGTCGACCCTGGTCAGGGTCCTGTCCTTCTCGCTATACACGAACACGTGCGTCGCATCCGCGGCGACCGCGGTCGGGCGGATGAACCCACGTGCGAGGGTCTTGACCGCGCCGTCGGCCGGAATCGCGATCAGCACGCCGGTCGAGTAGCTCGCTGCATACAGCGTGTCGCCGTGCACGCCGAGCACTCCGCGCGGCAAGCTTGTCAGCTTCTTCGCCGTCCCTCCACCGCCGGCGTCGACGCGCAGGATCTCGTTGCGCTTGAACACCGTCAGGTACGCGAAGCCGGCGCCGCCAGTCGCCTCCTCGGGATTGTCGAGGAGACCCTTCACACCGGCGAGCCTCACCGGTCCCGTCGGTGATTCGACACGCAGCAGATCCTTGCGCGACGTCGCGAGCACCTGATCGCCTGCCGTGAACAGGCGGAACGCGAAGCTCGGCGACTCGTGATCACTGAGCTGCGTGGGCGTTCCTCCGCCGTGTGCCGGCATCGACCAGATCGAGCCGAGGCTGTCCGTCCAGTACAGCGTTCCGCGGCTGACGATCAGGCTCATCGGTGACTCGCCGACCGCGAGGTCCTGGCGCGTCTTCACCTCGGTCTCGGACCGGGGTCGCGGGAGCGCGGTCCGCTCATCGCGCCCGCCTTCGACCTCCGGCGCGGGTGACCACGGCTTCGGGGCGGGACTTCCGCACGCTGCAACGAGGACCAGGCAGATCGTACGGATACAGCTCACGACGAGAGTGTCACCGATCAGCGGGCAGATCGGATCCGGACGGGGTGTTTCTCGGACGCGATGATCCGGAACCGCGATGAGCCATCGCGAAACCCATGCTCGCCGGTCGTCGGATCCGTCACGGCGATCACCAGACCGCGGACCTCGATCCTGGCGCCGGGCTCGACGCAGCGCTCCTCGAAGGCTGCCGTCCGCACGTCGATGTCGCCGCTGGCGTGCTCGATCAAGAACGCGCGTTCCCGCTCGAGGTCACGCGGCACCAAGGGCAGCGGTGTGATCGCAAGCTCGACTTCGGTGACATCGATCTGGATCGTCTGCTCGGGGGTCTCGAGGTCGAAGGGAACGATGCGCCGGTCGTCGACCGTGGTGAGGAGCGGAATCCCGTACTGCATCCCGATCCGCCGTTCGCCGATCCGCGCGACCGAGGTGTACGCGACCGCTGGCCGACCCGAGAGTGGTGCCTCGAGGACCGGACCGACCGCACGGACGATGCCGGTGACCACCGCGAGCTCGCCGTCCACGATTGGCTTCGACGCGCGGGACCACCAGGCCATGGTCGATGATACCTGTGCGATCCTGCGTGACGTGACTTTCGAGCGAGCGATGTTTGATCTGCCGGCGGGGACCTTCCACGCCCTCGTCGGCGGCGATCCGACCGCGCCGGTGCTCGTGTTCCTGCACGGCTTCCCCGATCACCCACCGACCGCGACGCCATTCCTCGAGCACCTCGCGCGGACCCACCGCGTGATCGCACCGTGGCTGCGTGGCTATGCACCGTCGCCGATCGTGGGTCCGTATGACCTCGACACGCTCGCGGCAGATGTTCGGGCGTTGATCGATGCTCTTGGAGGTCCGGTCGACCTCGTCGGCCACGACTGGGGCGCGGTGATCACGTACGTCGTCTGCGGTGAGCATCCCGAGCTCGTGCGCCGCGCGGTCACGATGTCCGTGCCGCATCCGCTGACCTTCCTCCGCGCGCTGCGGAACCCCTCGCAGGTGGTGCGCAGCTCGTACATGGGGCTGTTCCAGCTGCCCGGCTCCGGCTGGCTCGTGCGGCGAGCGGGCCTTCCGCTGATCGATCGGCTGTGGCGGACGTGGTCCCCTGGGTTGCGACTCGGCGACGACATCCGAGCGGACCTGCACGCGTGTCTGGACGCGAGCTTGCCGGCGCCGCTCGAGTACTACCGGGCGATGTTCCGGCCGCTGTCGGCGTTTCGCGACCGGATGCGGCGCGCCGCAAAGGTCATCAAGACGCCGCTGCTCCAGCTGCATGGGGCCGCCGACGGTTGCATCCTGCCACCGACCACCGACGATTCACGGCGGTTCTCACAGCGCGAGCTCGAGGTCCTTCCCGGCCTCGGGCACTTTCTGCACATCGAGGATCCCGAGCGGCTCGCCTCGCGCGTCACGCAGTGGCTGGCGTAGCGTCGCGGGGGCAGGCTCACGGCAGCGAGACGACGGCGAGTGCCTTCTGCACGTCTGTCACTCCGAGGGCCGGGCCCGCGTTGGCCGGGTCCGTCTGCAGGAGCTTGAGGACATGCAGGGCGTGGCGTGCGCTGCCGAACCGCTCCGCGAGGTTGCGCTCCATGAGCTTGCGGCAGAACCGCTCGAGCAGCGGGTCGACGATCAGATTGGGCACGCGATCGGCGAACGAGAGCGGGCTCCGCTTGAGCTTCGCGGCGAGCACCTCGATGGGGCGCCCCTCGAACGGCACGACGCCGGCGATCATCTCGTAGACGATCACACCGAGGGAGTAGAGGTCCGCGCGGTGATCGATCGCTTCACCCTTCGCCTGCTCCGGTGCCATGTACACCGGCGTGCCGACGATGTGCCCCTTCGCGGTGAGGCGCTCGATCGAGTCGTCGCTGCCTTCCTGGGTGATCGCGATCCCGAAATCGATGATGCGCGCGTGATCGCGGCCGTTACGCCACTCGACCAGCACGTTGTCAGGCTTGAGGTCGCGGTGGACCAGGCCCATCGCGTGCGCGTGCTCGAGACCGCGCAGCAGCTGGCCGGTGATCAACATCACCCGCTCGGGTGGGAGCGGCATCGTCATGATCCCGGAGAGGGGCTCGCCCTCGACGAGCTCGAGCGCGATCAGGTAGCGGCCCTTGTCGTCCCGCACGAGCTCGATGACGCCGCCGATGTTTGGGTGACCGAGGCGCGCCGCGATCCGCGCCTCGCGCTTGAACCTCTCGACGGTCTTCTCTTCACTGAGGTGATGGGTGTGCATCGCCTTGAGAGCAACGACGCGATTGGTGTCGAGATGGGACGCGCGAAACACCGTTCCCATCGCGCCCGAACCGATCTCTTCGTGCACGAGGTAGCCCGCGACCACGGTCCCGATGCGCTCGACGTCCTCCTCGCGATCGCGGGTCTTCGCGCCCACACCGAGGCGCGTCTTCTTCGCGTCGACCAGCGTGTCGCTGCCATCCGGGCGTCGCTTCACCAGCACAGATGGTAGCCCGAGGGCCAGGTGCTACGGTGCGCGAAGCATGGTGCATACGATCGTTACTCATCCGGGAGGTGCGCACAAAGACGACCTCCTCGCCGTCTGTGTGCTCGCGTCCCTCCACGGCTGTCCTATCGTCCGCCGAGAGCCGACGCCCGAGGAGCTCGCGGATCCGCAGGTCGCCATCGTGGACATCGGCGGCGTTCATGACCCGGCCCGCTCGAACTTCGACCACCACCACTTCCCGCGCGAGCACGCCCCGACCTGCGCGTTGAGCCTCGTGCTCGACCATCTGGGTCTCTATCAGGACGCCTTGCAGTTCTGCGACTGGCTCGAGGTCGCCGAGTGGTTCGACTCGCGTGGTCCCAAGAAGACCGGCGAGTGGTTGGGCATCCCGCGTCGGGCGATCTCGCGCCTCAACTCGCCGGTCGATAGCACCCTGCTGCGTCGGTTCGCGCAGTCGGCGCGGCACGAACCCTCGGACCCGCTCTACGCCTTCATGAAGATGATCGGCGACGATCTTCTCGAGTATCTGCGCGTCGCCCGCGAGCAGCTCGACTTCATCGGCGCACGCGTGCAGCGCTGGACCATTCCGTGTGGCGACGTTCTCGTCGAGGCGCTGTTCTTGCCTCGCTCCGAGCCCGCCGCGGACGAGCCGAGCTCCATGCTCGGCAGCTACATCCGCGCGCAGAAGCTCGACACGGTGGTCGCCGCGATCATCTATCCCGATCGACGGGGCGACGGCTTCGGCATCGGCCGCTACGAGGATCATCCGAGCCTCGACTTCTCGCGTGTCGAGGGTCAGGCAGACGTTCACTTCGCCCACAAGAGCGGCTTCATGTGCAAGACGTCGGCGAGCGCGCCGGCTCGGCTCAAGGAGCTCGTCGCCATGGCCTGGCGCCGCTGACCGCCATGCCGTGGGTTCTGGTGTTCGTGTCTGGCCTCCTCGAGGTCGGCTGGGCCATCGGCCTCAAGGCCTCCGCCGGTCTCACCCGCCCGCTTCCGACCGTGCTCACGATCGCGGGCATGATCGCGAGCTTCGCGTTGCTCAGCATCGCCGTGCGGCAGCTTCCGATCGGTACCGCCTACGCGGTGTGGGTCGGCATCGGCGCGGTCGGCACGGCGCTCCTCGGTATCGTGATCTACAAGGAGCCCGCGTCGGCAGTTCGCATCGGGTGCCTCGCGCTGGTCGTCGTCGGCATCGTCGGCCTCAAGGTGACTGCCTCGCAGCCGCCGTAGAGCCGGCGCTCGGCTAGGTCGAGAGGTCGGCGCACGCCAGGTCGACGGGGCGTCCGTGAGCTATTCCGAGCGCTACCGCTCGCCGGCTGGCGCTCAGTGAACCGGGATGGGAGGACCGGGCGCATTCGGAGGCGGGGCCGGGCCCGGGTCGTTATTGCGATCGCGCTCGTGCTGATCGGTATTCGTCCAGGGCTGGCACGTGCACACCTGACACCCGAGCTTCACGTTGAAGTCGCAGACCTCGCCGGTGACACAGTGCGCGGT
>JACCQV010000460.1 GCA_013813945.1 Deltaproteobacteria bacterium
GCCCTGGGCGAGCTCGGCCACTCGCGCTTCCCAGAATGATCGTGGTCGTCGCATGCGCGCGACTCTGGCGCAGGCGCGCCGATCTGGCTATCCGTCGATCCTCGGACAGTTACGTCGATACGCCCTATCTCGTGCTCGCTGCGAAGCTGACCGCGCAGGTGATCATCAACGAGGTCGCGCCGTAGCTCGTTAGCCTGTCGCGCGCGAGCGCACTGCGTGATATGGCGAACGCGTGATGGGTCGGTGGCTCGCGATCGCCGTCATGTACATAGCGAGCTCCGCGACCTCCGCGTTGGCCGCGCCCGCACCCCACGCGCTGCGCTGGGTTCGCGCCCCCGGTGCCGAGAGCTGCATCGATCGCGATGCCCTGGTCGCCGCCGTCGAGCTTCGCCTCGGGCACGCGCTCGGCGACGGGGGCGCCGCAGTGCGCACGATCGACGGGCGCGTCGAGCCGAGCGGTGACGGGTTTCGCGCGACGCTGGTGGTGCGAGACGAGCGCAGCGAGTCGATCGGCGAACGCGATCTCGCCGCCACGGGCGACTGCCGGCAGCTCGACGAGAAGCTCGTGCTCGTGCTGTCTCTGATCGTCGACGCCTCCGCAGCGGGTGAACCGCCGCCGACACCGCCGCCGCGGGTTACTCCGCCGGTCGCGACGCCGGAACGGCCGTGGAGGGCAGGGCTCGCAGTCAGTGGCACCTATGCGATCGGCGCGTTGCCGGGCGTCGCGCTCGGCGGTGACCTGCGCGTCGAGGTCGCTCCGCCGAGGTGGCCCGTGCTCGTGGCCTCGGCCGGCGGCTGGGTGCCCGATCGCGTGCCGGTCGCGGCGGGGACGAGCCGGTTCGCGGCGGTCGGGGCCGGTCTCGTCGCGTGCCCGCAGGTGGCGTTCGGTGCAACCCAGGTGCGCGCATGCGGCGGTGGCGAGCTCGTGCGCGTCGAGGCCTCGGGAATGGGGTTCGCGCTCAACCGCTCGGTCGTCGAGTGGGTCGTCTTCGCGCGCGTCGAGGCGGAGGTCGTGCGCGAGCTCACCGCGCGGTTCGGCGTGGTCGCTGGGGTGGGGATCTGGATCCCGTTGATCCGGCCGCGGTTCGTGTACTCGGATGGGGCGGAGGTACGCGAGATCTATGACACTCCAGCGGCCGCCGGCGTGGTCAGGCTCGGCGTCCGGGTCGCGCTATAGCGCGACGAATTCCGTAGGTCGGTTCATAAAATCGGGCTACCGCTCCCACTCACTCCTCGTGGCGGTGTCCAGCTCCAGCGCGCATGACGGCCCGGCCGGGCCCCCGGGCGCCTTGATCGTCGAGGCACCATCGTTCGCTGCGCTGTACCGCGACCAGGCTCGCTACGTGTTCCGCGTGCTGCGCCGGCTCGGCGTCGCAGCCAAGGATGTCGAAGACGTGTGCCAGGACGTGTTCGTCGTCGTGCACCGCAAGCTGCCGGAGTTCGCGCACCGCTCGACGATCCGGACCTGGCTGTATGGCATCGCGCTGCGCTGCGCCTCGGACTATCGCCGGCGCGCGCATGTCGTGCGGGAGGTCTCGGGCGCACTCGAGAACCACGAGCCGACCGTCGGCGCTGACCAGCCGCAGGCGGTCGCGCACCGGCAGGCACGGGCACTGCTCGATCGCATCATCGAGGAGCTCGACGACGACAAGCGCGCGGTGTTCGTGTTGTTCGAGCTCGAGGAGCTCACGATGGTCGAGGTCGCCGAGGTCGTCGGGTGTCCGCTGCAGACCGCGTACTCGCGGCTCTACGCGGCGCGCTCCGCGGTCGAAGCAGCGATGGCGCGATTCACCGGAGGACAGTCAAGACGAGCGAACCGATGCGGTGGTCCGATCCGAGCTCGGGTGCGTCCGACGCGATCCGCCGAGCGCTCGATTCCGCAGTCGGTGACGAGCCGACGCCAGCACAGCTCGAGCGCATCGCGTCGCAGCTGACCGCGAAGCTCGGTGCGCCGGTGAGTGCGACGGCAGCGACGGCGACGGCGACGGTCGGCGCCGGCAAGCTGGTGGTGGCGCTTGGCATGGTCGCGATGATCGCGGTCGGCGGTGGACTCTGGTACGCGCGCGGCGAGAGCACACCGTCCCCGGCACGGATCGCTGCTCCCTCCCACGTCGAGAGCGCTCCGCTTCCCGCAGAGATCGCGCCGCCGCCGGTGATCGCGCCGCCGCCGGTGATCGCGCCGGCGCCTGTCAAACGACCACCGGTCGCGAAGCGTTCCGCGGCCGTGCAACCGACACCGCCCATGTCACCGACCGATGAGGTCACGATGTTGAAGGCCGCGCAGAGCGCACTCGCAACCGATCCGGTGCGCGCGCTCGCCCTTGCGAATCAGCACGCGAGCGAGCATGCGGCCGGTCAGCTGCGCGAGGAGCGCGAGGCAATCGCGATCGAGGCGCTCGCGAAGCTCGATCGCACGACCGACGCGAAGGCACGCTTCGACCGGTTCGTCGCTGCGTTTCCGCGCTCCGGGTATCGCCTGCGCCTCGAGAGGCTCTGGTGATCGTCGGCCACCGTGCAGTGGTTGCAGCGATCGCGATGACCGCGTGTCAGCACGATGCGAACCTGGGCACGACCGCGGCCGTCGGGACCGATCCCGTGGATGCAGCGCCGGTGAACTCATGGCGGGTGCACGGCACGTGGACCGGCGAGCATCCACGCGCGATCGCCGGAACGACGTTCCTCGATGTCTGGATCGTCGGCAAGCGTGGTGCGATCTGGCGCTGGGGCGAAACGAGCTTCCTGGCTGCGACGAGTCTTGATCCGGCCATCGGGTTCGATGCCGTCTGGGTCGGGAGCCCGGCGCGCGCGTATGCCGTCGGTGCGCGCGACGACGGTGCCCCGCAGCTGCTCGCGTGGGATGGGGCGACGTGGACACCGGAGCCGACGCCGGCATCCGGCGCGCTGACCGGCGTCTCGGGTTCCGCGAGCGTCGGCCTGGCGTCGACGTTTCTTCGGCGATCAACGGCGGGGACGTGGCAGCTCCAGTCGGGACCGGATCTGGTGACCGCCCCCGAGGATGTCTGGAGCAGCGGTCCCGGCGGCGACATCTGGATCGCCGGAACCACCGGCCTCCGCCGATTCCGCGACACCGACGGCGCGCTCGTCGCCGACTACCCGGGCGATGCGGTGTTCGGGGTGTGGGGACGCGCCGCCGACGACGTCTGGGCGGTCGGCGCCGGCGCGATCCAGCACTGGGACGGGACGATGTGGACCGCGACGCCAACGCCGAACCACCTGCCACTGCGCGCGGTGTGGGCAGCGAGCGCGGACCGCGCGTGGGCGGTCGGAGACGCCGGCACACTGCTGCGCTGGGATGGCGCAGCGTGGTCGGTCGACCCGCCGGTCGTGAGCTGGGATCTGAACGGCGTGTGGGGCGTGAACGAAACCAACGTGTTCGCCGTCGGGAGCTCGCCGTCCATTGGCGGGGTTCTGCGCTACGGCGAGGGAGTTATCGGTCTATGAGCAGCGCATCATGGTGTCTGGGAGCAATGATCTTCATGGCCGGCTGCCTCGGCGGTGAGTCATCTGACCTCGATGGCTGGCCGTATGACCGCCCCGAGGACGAGGAGGAGGAAGAGGAGCAGCAGGACGAGGAGCAGGAGAACTGCGATCCCCCCGATCCGCCGCCGTGTCCCGCCGGCCACATGCGAATCGACGGGGAGCTCGTCGACCTCGCGTCGAGAATGAACGCGGTCCTCCCGATCGTGGGGGCCACCGTCACGCACCGCGGCAGCGCGCTCGCGACGACGAGCTCGAATGACGGGCGGTTCTCGCTGTGTACGCCGATCGCGAACAATCACGTGTTCGACGTCGATGCGCCCGGTGCTCTCCTCGACGCGATCGTCGCCAATTCGAACGGCCTCGACCAGATCGAGATGCGAATGATGACCGCTGCCGCCGCGAACACCCTGTACGCCGCGCATGGCATGCAGTTCGATCCGGCGCGAGCGCACGTGCTCGTCGCCACGTTTGGCATGGGCGGGGACATCGAGCTGGAGAACGCTGCACACGGAACGGCGCTCGCCACTCCGGAGTTGCCGCAGCCCGGCCCTCTGGTCTGGACCCCCGGGACGCAGGGACGCTACGTGCTGTTCCCGAATGTCGCCATCACGGGCGCGTCGGCGACGGTCCACCACCGAGGCCTCTTGGACTTGACCGAGACGACGCCGCTCGAACCGGGCGTGCTGACCATCGTCGTCATTGGATCGTACTTCTGCTTCGTTGCACCGTGCGTCTGAGGCAGGACGGCGGTCACGCCGGCACGGCGACCGGCGTGACCCGTCCGTCGTTCTCGAACAGCACGTAGCGCTTGCCCCCGAGCTCGAGTGCACCGATCGCCACACCGGAATACGCGCCCAACGATCGGCCGCCCATCCGGATCAGCGACGTCGGCCCGCTTTGCCCCGGCACGGTCGCCAGCACGATCTGGAGGTACGTGCCCGTGACCAGGGAGCTCGACACGTGCGTCGCATCGACGCCCTGTGCCTTGACCCACGGGAGCGTCGAGCTCCGCGTGTTGATCTCCTTGAGCGCAGTCCACTTTGCATCGGATTGCGTGCCGAGCACCGCGATCCGGTACTGCGAGCGGTCATCGACGCTGACCTCCAGTGCGACGCGCGCCTTCGGATTACGGAACGTCTGCGAGAGC
>JACCQV010000473.1 GCA_013813945.1 Deltaproteobacteria bacterium
AGCCGCTGATCATGTTGACCGCTCCGGCTCCCGCGTCTCTCAAGGCGCTCAAGAAGGCCGGGATGAAGGCGAGCGACATCGATCTGTGGGAGATCAACGAGGCGTTCGCCGTGGTCCCGCTGCAGACCGCCAAGGCGCTCGGCATCGACCTCGACCGGGTCAACGTCAATGGCGGCGCGATCGCTCTTGGGCACCCGCTGGGTGCGACCGGCGCGATCCTCCTCGGGACCGCTCTCGATGAGCTCGAGCGCTCCGGCAAGTCGACCGCCCTGATCACGCTGTGCATCGGCGGCGGTATGGGCATCGCGACGATCATCGAGCGCGTCTAACTGATAGCGATCCCGCCGTGCTATGCACGGTCGGTGCACCGCTGGGCCGTGCTGCTGCTCGCGCTCGTCGGGTGCGACCCACCCCCGCGGGCTCCGGAGGCTCCCCCGATTGCGTGGGTCTATGCACCAGCGCCGACCGGCTGGCCGCTGGGCGTGGTCGGCGGGCGCATCGGTCGAAGCCAGCCGCCGGTCCCCGGTGTTCCCCTGGGGATCTCGGGCGATGTGCGGTTTCCGTTGCGCGCGCCGACCCCGTGGCCCGTGCCCGGCGAAGGCCCCGCACGTGCGGTGATCTACGGGTTCGAGGGCGTGAAGGCTGCGGTCGAGCTGATCGAGATCGATGCTGGCCGCGTCGTGTGGCGCGATACGGCCAGCTGCCCGGGGCCGATCGTCGGTGTCACCGAGGATGCAATTGTCTGCGCGGACGCCGGCGGCACGCGCGGTCTCACGCTCGCAGGCAAGCAAGCGTGGCGCTCCGAGGCGCCGTTCATCGCGATGACGGGCGAGCGCGTCGTTGTCGGTCCGACCGGGCAGGCGGTGATCCTCGAGGCGGGAAGTGGGGAGGAGCTCGCGCGAATCGCACTACCAGCGCCCGTGCTCGCGGAGTCGATCCTCGCGAGCTGCGGTGACGTCGGACGCGAGCTGTTCTCGACCGCGCTCGACGGCAAGCTCGTGCGGATCTCCGACGTGAAGGGGCGTGCGGTGATCGCGTGGTCCGCCGCAGTCGGTAACGTCAAACAGGTCGATGCATGCGACGGCGACACGGTGATCGTCGAGACACCGGGGCCGGCGAGCTCGACGTTGATCGCGCTCGCGCGCACCTCCGGTAAGGAGACCGGACGCGTCGACGACGTGCGCGGGTGGTGGCCTGCGCGCAGCGGTCCGGGGATCGAGATCGCCACGTCGACCGGCGTGACGCGGTGGTCGCGGGATCTCGTCGCGAGCGAGGCGCTGCAGCTCCCTGCACTCGGCGAGCTGCTCGACAAGCGCGGCGAACATCGGCTCGTGCGCGCCACCCCGTGGACCGCGGTGGTCCTCGATCGTGCGGGCGTTCGCGCATACCTCAGTCTCGCCACGCTCGGTGCCGTGCTCGGTGACGAGGCGATCATCGCGGCGAGCTGGAGTGGATCGCAGGGCGAGACGGTGCACCGCTACGGACTGCCTCCCCGCTACCCGCTCGCGCTGCGGATTCCGCCGCGGCATCCGGGCGTCGCACGGGTGGCGGAGCTCCGGGATCTGCCTGCGGTCGACGCGCTCGATGTCACCGCGGCCATCGTCAAGGCGGATACGGCCAAGCACGGCATCGCGGATCTCGCGATCGATCCGCGGGAGAGCGCGGTCGTCTATGCCGCGGCGCTCGAGCAACCGATCGACGACGCCGTCGGCGCGGGGATCGCGCGGATCGATCTCGTTGCCCGCGCGTGGACGTGGCAGCGGACCGACGGCTGCGCGCCCGGCACGCCGATCGGGATCGCGGTGAGTCGGGATGTGGTGGTCTGTGGCGCGCACGGATCGCAGGCGGGCTCGGCGAGCGTGCGCGCGACCAGCCGCGAGGGCGAGGCGCGCTGGGAGTGGGAGGGCGATAGCATCGACAAGATCCAGGCGGCCGGTGACATCGTGCTCGTGCACGCGGCGGATCGCTTGCTGGTCCTCGATGCCGCCACGGGACGCGTCCGCGCACGGCTCGCGAGTGACGACGGTGCGCTGGTCCGCGCCGCGCCGGTCGAGCTCGTCGACGGATCGACGATCGTGATCTCGTACGAGCGCGGACGACTCGTCGCGCGCGTTCCGCACCTCGCGATGGTCCCCGCATGGTCACTTGCCGTGGATGGCGTCGTCGTCAGCATCGCGCCATCGAAGGACGGTGTCCTCGTCGCGCTCGAGGACGGTGACGCGATCCGGGTCGACGCACGGACCGGGCAGGCCGCGGGGATCGCGGGGCTCGGGCTCGACTGGCGCGCCGAGGGCGACCTCATCACCGGGTCGACCGCGGGTGGGGTGATCCCGGGTGTGCCCCGTCCACCGCCACCGCCACCCTTGCGCCGCCGCACCGCGCAAGGCCGCCGGATCCCGCCGCCCGCCGACGATCCCGAGGCGCCCCGGTTGTGGACGCCGATCCCACCGCCGTCGCCGCTCGGCGTGAGCTGGCAGTACCTCCTGTACGAGCTGACCGGTGCGGTCCGCGCGTTCAACGACTACGGCATCACCGGCGCGGTCGCACCCGCTCGCGCGCGCGGCCCCGCCGGCAGCCTGCTCGTCGTTGCGTATGGGGATGGCCGCGAGCTGATCGTCCTCGATCCCCGCACCGGTGACCCGCTGCGTCGCGTCGCGTTGCCGGTCGATGCGCCGGCCGGACTCGCCTTCTCGACGGTGGTCGATGGATCGCCGGTCGCCGGTACGCTCCTGGCGTCACCGCTGCGGATCGTGCTGTTTTAACAACGTTCCTGGCGACGGCGCTGGGGAGCACTGCTATACGATCGACACAATGGCACTCCCGCTCCGCGCTGCGCTGCGTTCCGCCGGTCGCTTCATGGTCAAGAACCCCGCCGCCATGCTGAGCATGGCCCGGCATGCGTTCGGGATGCGGATCGCCGTGCCGCTCGATGCCGTGCGCTGGTTCATCGCGAACACGCCGCCTTCGAAGAAGGCGCCGCAGGACGTGACGATCTCGCCGCGCCCGCCGGCGATCGGTCTTGGCG
>JACCQV010000550.1 GCA_013813945.1 Deltaproteobacteria bacterium
CTCATGGGCAAAGTCCATCCAGCCTCTCCCTTGGCGTTCTTGGCGCCCTTGGCGGCTCAGATCCGAGGCGCACGTGATGGAGCACAGAGCACCAGCACGGAGCGCGAGCACGGAGCACGAGCGCGGAGCACGGAGCACCTAGCGCGCGGCGCGCAGGGTCGCTAGCTACGGCCGCGCTTCATCCGGCCGATGTCGATGATCATCGTCGGCGCCGAGTGCAGATCGTCATCGTAGATCGGCTTCACCGGTGGCGCCTGACCGCGGGTGGGAGCGCGCGCTGGCGGTGGAGGAGGAGGCTTCGTCGGGCCCTTGCCTCTGCCGGGCGGCGGCGACGTCGGCGGTGCGCTGCGCCCGCGACCACTCTCGAGGATCACCGTGTTCTGCTGGTGGATGTCCTCGCGTTGCTCGACCTTGGGCATCGTCGTGAAGTTCGAGTCGCCCGAGAAGTCGTCGCGCGCTTCGCCCGCGCTGGCCTCGCGTGCCGCGATGATCGAGACCGACGTGGGTTTCGGCTGGAACGGGACCTCGGGCGGTTCGAAGTCCTCGTCCTTGATCATCAGGCTCTCGCCGACGTCCTCGCTGACGTCGTCCGCCATGACGTATTCCTCGAGCATGCGCAGCTCGCGCTCGATCTCGGTCGCGAACATCTTGCGAATGAATCGACCGAGGTGGCTGCGCGAGTAGTTCGGCATGTACTTGCGCAGGAACACGCGCAGGTCGCCCTCGGCCTCGGCCGCCGTTTGATAGCGATTGGCGCGACTCCGCGTCAGGCAGCGGTCAGTGATCTGCTCGAGCTCGATCGGGATGCCGGGGGTCAGCTCGCTGACCGGGCGGTACTTCGCATCGCGGACCTTGATCAGCAGGTCCATCTCGTTGGTGGCGGTGAACGGCGGGATGCGGGTCAGCATCTCGTACAGGCATGAGCCGAGCGAGAACACGTCGCTGCGGTGATCGAGCTTGCGACCGAGCGCTTGCTCGGGGCTCATGTACTTGACCTTGCCCTTGATGACGCCGGTCTTCGTCGAGACGCGAGACAGCGTCGCCTTGGCGATCCCGAAGTCGCAGAGCTTCACCTCGCCGGCGTAGCTGCAGATGATGTTCGACGGGGACACGTCGCGATGGATGATTCGCAGTGGGCGGCCGCGGCTGTCGACCGCGGAGTGCGCGGCGTGGAGCGCGGCGCCAATCTCGGCAGCGATGTATCCAGCGTGCTCTGCGGGAATCGGCTTCTTCTTGGTACGGCAGCGCTCGAGCACGGTGCGCATGTCCTTGCCGTCGACATGCTCCATCGCGATGAAGTACTCGCCGTGCGCCCGAGCAAACTCGTAGACGCGCGCGATGTTGCCGTGGCGAAGCACGCTCGCGATCTTCGCCTCGTCGATGAGCATCTGGATGAAGTCGTCGTCCTCCGCGAGGTGCGCGAGCACGCGCTTGACCGCGACGAGGTGAGGGGTGCCGTGGGCGTCGAAGGTCCGCGCTCGGTAGATCTCCGCCATGCCGCCGAACGCGATGCGATCGAGCAAATGGTAACGGCCGAGCTGTTGAGCCCTTCTCACCGGCACCGCTCAGGGTACCCCGCACCGTCGAGATCGGGCCAGGGGTACATGTCCTACCCGCGTGCGATCTGCCGGGGATCCGCTATGCTCATCAAATGTCGCGCACGCATGTCGGCCTCCTGGTCTCGGTTCTCTCGATCGCAGTAGCCGGCTGCAGCAAGCCCGCTGCGAACCAGGACACTGGAACCACCACGGCCAAGGGCGACATGGGCGGCGGCAAGGTCGCGGTTCCGGGCGGCGAGGCCCCGAAGATGACCTCGGGCATGGGCAGCCCCGAGGGGACGGTCGGCGCCAAGGGCGGCACGACAGGCGACGATCCATTCCGGCTGAAGCCGGAGGAGGGTCAGCTCGCCGTCGAGGCACCCAAGGACGTCGTGGCCGGGGCCGAGTTCACGGCGAAGATCCTCGTAACGCCGGTCGGACCCTACAAGATCAACAAGGAGTTCCCGACCAAGCTCACGTTCGAGAGCGCGGCGGGTGTGACGCTGGCGAAGGCGCAGCTCACGGCGGGTGGTCACGACCAGGTCAAGGGCGACGCCGACGCGTTCGAGGACAAGCAGCTCGCCTTCACGGTCAGGCTGACCCCGACCAGCGGCAACCACACCATCAACGGTGTGTTCAAGTTTGCCGTCTGCGACAAGGACACCTGCCTCGCGAAGAAGGAACAGATCAGCATCGTGGTCGCGGCGAAGTGACCCCGGCCGGTCGCTAGCGCGACCACTCCTTGGTACCGTCGAAGGCGATGGCGGATCCGGAGACTCCCAACCTACCCGACGTGAAGGACTTGCTCGTCGGCCTCGGTGCGGCCGTGCGGGACGACTTCACGCGCAACCGCCGGGTGATGTCGTTCTCCGAGTACCTGAACCTCGTCGTCGCCGAACCGACGCGCCAGCTGCGCTCGTCGACGCAGTACCTCGTCGACTGCTTCGACCACTACGGCAACTCGATGGTGAAGTACCCGTGGGGCGAGGTCCGCCACTTTCACCTGTTCGACGTGCCGTGGGCGAATGGCGAAGATCGCCTGTTCGGCCAGGAGCACGTCCAGAACTCCGTGTACCAGACGCTGCGCAGCTTCGTGCAGGACGGCCGCCCGAACAAGCTGATCCTCCTCCACGGCCCGAACGGATCCGCGAAGTCGACGTTCATTCGCTGCGTCGGCCGCGGACTCGAGAACTACTCGACCCTCGACGAAGGTGCGCTCTATCGATTCTCGTGGATCTTCCCGGCGCAGAAGCACACGCGCGGAGGCATCGGCTTTGGCGGCGGCACCGCGCCGACCCCCGAGGATTCGCTCGACTCGTTCGCGTACCTGCCGGACGACGTCATTGACGCTCGGCTCGGCGATGAGCTCCGCGATCACCCGCTGCTGCTGATCCCGCTCGATGAGCGGCAGAAGCTGATCGACCGGCTCGTCAACGCGAGCAAGTCACCGACGTTCGTCGTCAGCGACTATCTGCGCCAGGGCCTGCTGTCGCCGAAGAACCGCGTGATCTACGAGGCGCTGCTCGCGAGCTATCACGGCGATTACATCCAGGTGCTCCGTCACGTCCGGATCGAGCGATTCGAGATCTCCCACCGCTATCGCCAGAGCTGGGTCACCGTCGAGCCTCAGCTGTCGGTCGATGCGACCGAGCGCCAGGTCACCGCGGATCGCACCCTGAGCTCGCTGCCTCCGTCGCTGCAGTCGGTGTCGGTGTTCGAATACGGTGGTGAGATCGTCAACGCGAACCGGGGCTTCATCGAGTTCGATGATCTGCTGAAGCGTCCGCTGGAGCACTACAAGTATCTGCTGACCACCGTCGAGCGCGCGGCCGTGTCGATGTCGAGCGCGACGTTGTTCCTCGATCTCTGCTTCCTCGGTAGCTGCAACGACATTCACCTCGCAGCATTCCGCGAGATTCCCGACTTCCAGAGCTTCAAGGGACGGATCGAGCTCGTGCGCGTGCCGTTCATCCTCGACGTCCGGCACGAGGAGGCGCTCTATCAGGAGCGGTTGCGCGAAGCTGCATCGCGCCGGCACATCGCACCGCACACCGCGTACGTCGCCGCGCTGTGGGCCGTGTTGTCGCGCATGCGCAAGCCGCAGATCGAGCGCTTCCCGTCGACGCTCGCCGAGGTGATCGGAAAGCTGTCGCCGCTCGACAAGGTCGAGCTCTACTCGACGGGCCAGGTCCCCGACGATCTGCCGCCGGATCGGGCGCGCGAGCTCGCCGGCCAGATCAAGGAGCTCTGGCACGAGTCCGACACGTACCCGATCTACGAGGGCAGGGTCGGAGCATCACCGCGCGAGATGCAGACGGTGCTGCTCGCCGCGGCGGGCTCCACTCGCTACGACTACGTATCGCCGATGGTGGTGCTCGACGAGATCGTCGAGCTGTGCAAGCAGGTGAGCATCTACGAGTTCCTGCGCCAGGACGTCCAGCCCGGCGGCTACCACGATCACAAGAAGCTCGTCGACATCGCGAAGGGACGTCTGTTCGACGTCATCGATGACGAGGTGCGGGTCGCGGTCGGGCTCGTCGAGGAATCCGAGTACGGGCGCGTGTTCGAGCGCTACGTCACGCACGTGATGCACGCGCTCAAGAAGGAGAAGGTCCGCAATCCGTCGACGGGTCGAATGGAGGAGCCTGACGAGGGCATGCTCAAGGAGGTCGAGCGCACGCTCGAGGTGACCGGCCGCCCCGACGACTTTCGGCAGAGCCTGGTCGGCAAGATCGGCGCGTGGTCGCTCGATCACCGCGGCCAGAAGCCCGTGCTCACAGAGATCTTCTCGGATCTGCTGCGCAAGCTCCGCGATGCCTACTTCGAGAAGCACAAGAAGACGATCTCGAAGGGCATCACGGACCTCGTGATGTACTTGTCTGGCAATGAAGGCAGCCTGGCGATCGAGCCTCGTGCGCGCGCAGAGGCCGCCCTGGCCACGTTGACGACCAAGTACGGATACACAAGGGAGTCAGCGCGTGATCTCGTCGGTGCGCTGTCCTCGATGCGCTATCGCACCTAGGTCGCGCGAGCTGCGCCGCGATCTTGCGGTGGACGACCAAGGTTGCCTATTCTCTGGGGGGTGAGGATCGCGTGCGCATGCATGCTGGTTGCGGCGCTGTGCAGCGCCGCCCAGGGCAATCCCGCGATCACAGATCCGAAGATGCTGAAGGGCCCGTACCTCCAGGATCTCGCACCCTCCTCGATCACGGTGATGTGGCAGCTCGAAGTGCCGGCGGTCGCGCGCCTGGTCGTCGAAGGGCCGGCCGGCGAGAAGGCGCAGGACATCCCCGCCGCGCGGATCGCGGAGGCCCGGATCAACGAGCTGGCGCCCGCGACCCGGTATCGCTATCGCGTCGAAGTGGGCGGCGAGGTGTGGCGCGGTGAGTTCGCGACGGCCCCCGAGGTCGGCGCCGAGGTTCCGTTCTCGTTCGTCGTCGTCGGCGACACGCGCTACAGCGCCGACGCACATCGACGGGTCGTCGAGCGCATGGCGCAGGAGGTTCCCGACTTCGTGCTCGGAACGGGCGACATGGTCGACGAGGGCCATCGTCAGGATCAGTGGCAGCAGTTCTTCTAAGTCTATAACCAGCTGCTCCGAGACAACGTCTATTTTCCAGCTGTCGTAAATCATTATCGTCATTGG
>JACCQV010000567.1 GCA_013813945.1 Deltaproteobacteria bacterium
ACCCTGGCGTGCGGAACGGACAGTTCGGCGCGGAGTTCCCGCTGCCGATCAAGAAGCTCGGCGTCGACATCGTGATCGAGAACCAGATCGCGCGCGTCGCGCTCGATCAGACGTTCCACAACGAGCAGAACCAGGTGCTCGAAGGCATGTACCGGTTCGCGATTCCGTCGGATGCGGCGCTGCAGCGCCTCGCGATGTACGTCGACGGCAAGCTGACGGAGTCGGCCGTCGTCGAGCGCATGCGCGCGCGCCGGATCTACGAGGAGCTGGTGTATCGCCGCGTCGATCCCGCGCTCCTCGAATGGGCCGGCACCGGCCGTCTCGCGCTGCGCGTGTATCCGCTGCCGGCGCACCAGGACAAGCGCCTCGTGCTCGCGTACACGCAGAGCCTCCCGAAGCTGTACAGCGACTGGACCCTCAACGTTCCCCTGCCCGAGATCGATCGTCCGGTCGGCGAGGTCACGTTCGACGTGACCGTGCGCGGCTGCGCGAACTGCGAGGTGACGTCGACCAGTCACCCGATCACGGTCACGCGCAAGGGCGAGGACGCGCTGGTCTCGTACCGCAAGACGTCCGAGAAGATCGGCGACTCCCTCGTGCTCCGCGTGCGCGACACGCGGCACGCCACCACCGTCGCTCGCGAGACCAGCGATGGCAGCTCGTACCTGATGGTCCGCGCGCCCTCGAACCTCGAGCGTACGGCGCGTGAGTACCGGCCGCGGACGTGGGTCATCCTCGATGACGTCAGCGCATCGCGCGGTGCGATGGAGCGGCGCGCACAGGCCGACCTCGTCGATGCGTTCGTCCGCGAGATTGACGAGGATGACCGGCTTGCCGTGATCGCGTTCGACGTGGCGGCGAGGCACAAGCTGCCGCTGTCGCGCGTCAACGATATCGATCGTACGGCGCTGCGGACGTCGTTGCGCGACGAGGGCGACGTCGGCGCAACCGACTTTGCGGTCGCCCTCGACGCGGCGACCAAGCTGCTGGCGGGGGTCAATCCCGAGGACGCGATGATCGTCTATCTCGGTGACGGCGTGGTCACGAGCGGAACGCGCAACCTCGATGCGCTGCGCACGCAGCTCGCTGGCAAGGCCCGGTTTATCGGCGTCGGCGTGGGTGACGGCCCCGACACGCAGACGCTCGAGGCGCTCGCGGCCGCGACCAACGGGTACGCGACGACGATCGATCTCGCCGACGACCTCGGCTGGCGTGCGTTCGACCTGGTCGCCGCACTCCATACGTCGCGGGTGACCGGCCTCGAGGGTCGGCTCGTCGATGCGGCCGGCACGCTGGTGCCGTCCGCGCTGTACCTGCGCTCCTCTCAGCTGACGGATGGTGACGAGCTCGAGGTCGTCGCGAAGCTCGCCGGTTCGGGCACGCCGAGCGCGCTCGAGCTGACGGGCACGATGAACGGTTCGCCGTGGCAGCGCCGGATCCCTCTCGAGGGCACGGCCGTCGAAGGTGGCTATGCGCCTCGGCTGTGGGCGCAGCGGCACGTGGCCGCGCGCATGCTCGCGAAGCACGAGGCCGTCGTGATGACGCCGTGCACCGCGGTCGCTGCGACTCGTGGCAAGGCCGCAGTGCAATGTCCTACGGAGATCGAGGCGCGCGCGAAGCGCGACGAAGCGATCCGCCAGGAGGTCGTGACGCTCGGCAAGCAGTACTTCCTGCTGTCGCGCCATACCTCGCTGCTCGTGCTCGAGAACGACGCGATGTACGCGCAGTACGGTGTCCGCAAGGGCAGCGGTGACACGTGGGCGCCGTACGCGCTCCCCGCGACGATTCCCATCGTGACGACGGCGCCGATGATCGTGCCGACCGACGTCGCCGATGACGCCGTGCTCGTCCGTCAGCCGATCGAGATCTTCTATGACCACGGCGCGAACGCCCAGCAGCGCTTCACCGCAGGCTTCGACCAGGACGAGTCGACGGGTTGGGGCACGATCGGCACCGGCCGGTTCGGCACGATCGGACGTGGCTCGGGAACGGGGCAGGGCTTCGGCGCCTCCGGTGTTGGTCGTGGTGGCGGCGGCGGTCGCTCTCGTGTCGACCTCGGCATCGCAGCTGTCAGCTCGAGCCCGAGCGCGATCACCGTCACGACGATGGCGACCCAGAGTCCGCCCACGATTCCCGACGGCGAAGCCAAGCTCGCCGACAAGAACGTCGATCTTGCAGATGAGCGCCAGCAGGCGACCTCCGGCGACTTCGCGCAGACCGGGACCCGCGAGGTGGCGAAGCGCCGCTCGGTCTCGACCGGCGAGCTCGGGGGCAAGAGCGGGATGCGCGGTCGCGCCGGCTTCTTCGACAGCGGTTCGACCGCGGCGATCATCCCCTGGCGCACCGCGGGTCCGATGGTTCCGCAGCGCATGTCGTATCCGAGCGACGTCGCGTTCGACGATCTCACGGCATTCATCCCCGCGCTGGTCCCGGATGCGAGCGACGCATGGCGCGAGCGCCTCGAAGCGATTCATGGCGATGGCAAGCCGCACGCGATCGACGCTGCAGCGAAGGCGCTGCTGGCGGAAGCCCGCAAGGCATTGCCTGCCGGCGTCTATCGCTGGGGCAATCTCGAGATCGCCGTCGACTCGGCACGAAGGCTGGGCTGGCGGCGTACGACGGACACGGATCTCACCGAGACCGCGTCGTTCGACGGCACGACGTGGACCCGGCGTTATGCCGAGCTCGGGCTCGACGTGTCGCGGACGTTTGCCGAGGACGACGTCGCCCTCGCACTGGCGTACTTGCCGGTGTGGATCGCGGAGCCTTCGCACTATGCGAAGTACTTCGAGGTTCACGCCAGGAGCGGCAACCAGATCACGCTGTCGCGCATCATGGCCGGCAAGGCCGAGGTCGTGTTCGTCCTCGAGTTTGACGCGCGCCATCGCCTCTCCGCGATTCGCGATGCCAAGGGCAGCGAGCTCCTCGCGGTCACGTGGGGCGATACCGGCCCGACTTCAGCGCGCTCGCTCGGAGAGAGCGTGTCGGTCGGCTTCACCGGCCAGGCGATCGCGGACGCCACGACCTGGGCGCATGGACCGCAGACCGCGAGCAACGTCGTCGTCGAGATGCCGGGTCGGTTGCCGACCTACTGGCAGACGAAGCTCGCCGCCGAGACAGCTGGCAGCCCGGCGTGGCGCCACCTCCAGCGCCAGAACATGGTCAGCCTCGCAGCGACGAATCATCGGCCGGGCTTGTTCGCGGCGTTCGAGGCGCTGCGCGCCGGTGGAGGCGTGCAGCTCGGTGATCTCGTGCTCGCGAGTGGTGGCATTGCGACCGGCAGCACGGACGCGCAGCTCGCGGCGGCGCTCGCGCCGTTCTCGGGCTCCGCAGGTGCCGTCGCGCGCTACTTCGTCGCGGGGCGTGCGTACGGCAAGTCACCGA
>JACCQV010000568.1 GCA_013813945.1 Deltaproteobacteria bacterium
GAGCTATGTCCGTCGGCTTCTGGTCGCTGCCCCACGCAGCAGGTTGATGATCAGCAGCAGGACGATCGCGCCGATGAAGGCTACGAAGATCGTTCCGGCCATCCCACCAAACGGCGCGCTCCAACCGGCATAGCGGAACAGCGCGCCGCCCACGAAGGCGCCGACGATGCCAACGACGATGTCGCCGATGATGCCGTAACCCGTACCGCCGACGATCATCGACGCGAGAACGCCCGCGACGAGACCGATGATGAGCCACATGAGGATTTCCATGCCCTGACCTGGAGCACCTCTCGTGCCAGCGTACTTAGCCCTGAGTGCCTCAGTCGCCCGTCGGGACGACCGTTGCAGGCTCCACCATCAGAACAACCGTGCGCTGGGGCGCACGTGTCCTGTGCATCACGCCCTTTGGCACCACCATCCCCTGCCGCGGAGCGAGCTCGACCGTCTTGCGTACATCTCCCTCCACGAAGTCCAAGAGCAGCGTGCCTTCGAGGACAAAGAACAGCTCGTCCTCGCGATCATGCTTGTGCCAGTGGAACTCGCCGTGGAAGACACCGATCCGCGCAACGCTGTCGTTGACGACGCAGAGGCTCTGGTTCCACCACGGTTCCTTGCACGCGTCGACGAGCGCGCCTGCATCGACCACCTCGAGGGGACCCCACTTCACGTCGGTATGAATGTCGTACGCCATTGCGTCGACCGTACACGGGCCGTGGTTTGCATCACCATGCAAGCCATGCTGATCAGCGCCGTCGAACCCCCGGGGGGCCCCCGCCCGATGCCGATGCCCCAACAGCCGGATCCGAGCGATCCACCGCCGCAGAAGGATCCACCCGGCAAGCCGCCAGTGCAGGATCCGCCGAACGATCCGCACAAGCAGCCACCGCAGCAGGACCCGCCCTCGCGTGAGCCGCCGCGCCAGGATCCGCCGACGAGCCCGCCGGAACCTGGTAATCCCCCGCCGCAGATCGATGATCCGCAGCCGTCGGATCAGCCGCCGAACATCATCGCCTGATCCTCAGTGCTTCGTGGCGTACGTGTACTCGACGGGCAGTGCCCGGCGGATGCTCGAGATCCGGCGTACCGGGGTGAAGTCATGCTTCGCAAAGGCGACGTGATCCTCGCCCTCGAACTTCCCGATGTCGGTGACCCAGTCCTCGAACTCGTCTCCGTTCTTGAGGGTGACGAGCAGCGGTAGTCGCCGCATCTTCGATTCCTCGAGGAAGTCGAGCATGTCTCCCTGATCGAGTCGGTGTCCCATGACGTGCCTCCGTGCGAATGGTTTTGCTTTCTAGGGCTCGCGCTCCATCGGCAGGACCGGGATCAGCGCCGGTGCATCGGTCGCGACCTCGTCCTCGTCGCGGACCTTCCGCCGCTTGTCGACGGGCTCGGGCGACCGATCGTGAGCGGGCGCTTCCAGCGGCATCAGATCCGACGGCGCAGGGCCGTTGAGGACACGGCCGTAGCAATCGAATCGCGACCCGTGACACGGGCAGTCCCAGGTCTTCTCGGCGGTGTTCCACCGCACGACGCCCCTCAGGTGCGTGCACGTTGCGGAGCGCATGTGGCACTCGCCGTTCGCGTCCTTGTACGCCGCGATCAGGTGCAGGCCATGGCGCATCGTCGCGCCTTCACCGGGGCGGATCTCGTCGACGGACTTGACGTCCCCCGGACGCAGCCAGTCCACATACGGCGCCGACGACTGGGTCGCTTCCTTGAGCAGCGTGCCCGCCGCGTGAAGGTGGCTGCGTTTCGGATCGTAGACTCGCTCCCATCGCGGGTGCTTGCCGTGGAGCATCTCGGGGATCATCAGGCCCGCGATCGTGCCGTGCGTCATCCCGTTACCGGAGTCGCCGGTGACCACGTAGACGTGCTCCATGTCGGGGCTGCGTCCGATGTGCGCCAGGTAGTCCGCGGGCTCGATGACCTGTCCTGACCACCGAGCAACGACCTGCCCGACCTGCGGGATCCACTGGCGGGTCCACTTCTCGAGATCGCCCCACTGCTCCTCGGGCGTGCCCTGCCCGACTCGATGATCGTTGCCACCGACGACGAGGACGTCACCACCTTGCGCGCCCCGAGCGATCCGGATGTAGTGGTACGGATCGCCGGTATCCCAGACCAACGCGCGCGGAATCGAGCCGGTCGGGATCGCAAACGCGAGCACGTAGGTGCGGTACGGAGCCTGACGCAGCGGAAGGTTCAGCTGACTCGTGAACGCACCGTTGCTGCAGTCGATCGCCACGCGCGCGAGCATTCGTCCGTCACCGAGCCGAGTCTTCAACCCGATCGTGAGCGGTTGCCCTTTGTCGACGGACTGCACATGCACGCCCGTGTGGATCTTGCCGCCGAGCTCGACCACGCCGGCCGCGAGGCCGCGCAGGTACTTCATCGGATGGAACTGCGCCTGATTTGCGAACCGGAGCGCGGGGCCCGTATCGAAGGGCAGCGGTCCCGAGGACACCATCTCGCACTCGAGCCCCGCGCGTTGCGCCGCGACGAGCTCGCGATCGAGAACCCGTCGCTGATCCGGGTGATGACCCGGTGGTTCGATCAAGTAGCCGTCGACGCGCTCGAACTCGCATTCGATCGACAGCTCGCGGACCATGGCCTCGATGTAATCGATCGCGACCGAGTGACTCTCGGCAACGATCTTCGCGCCGCCCTCGCCAAACTTCTGCTCGAGCTCGTAGTAGTGGTCGTCCACCGCCGATGCCAGGTGGGCTGTGGTCCGGCCGGTCTCACCGCCACCGATCGGGCCGTCATCGAGCACACTCACGCGGACCCCGCGGCGTGCAAGCTCGAAGGCGACCGTCAGGCCGGCGATTCCCGCGCCGATGACGCACACGTCGGTCTCGGATTCCGGCGCGCTGTCGTACGCGGGAACATCGGCATCGATCCAGAGCGACGAGGAGACGCCTCCGTCCTTGGGCATGGTCCGCATGAATTCCTCCGAACCTGTGCGGTTCAAGCGATGTGCCACGCGGGCGCCGAGCGGTGGTGCCACAGCAGTCGGGAGCTAACTGGGCGCCAGTGAACCACTCAGTCGACGGCACACCGCTTGCGATGAGACGCGCGCATGCATGGACGCGGGCTGGGAATCTTGCTGACGGTTTCTGCTGCCCTCGTCGGGTGTGACAAGACCGCACCCGCCGCGATCGATGCGGGCGCTGACGCCTCCAGTGACGGCGGTTCGGTCGATGCCGCTGTCGATGCCGCTCTGGATGCAGCCATCGATGCCCCGGTGATCGAGGTGCCGGATACGGATCCGCCGCACATCCTCGGCGTGACGCCGACCGGCGACGCCTGGCTTCATGAGCCGGTCCGGTTCGAGCTCGACGAGAAGATCGTCGCGACCAGCCTCACGGTGACGGCGACGGTGGCGGGCTCCCCGGTCTCTGCCACCGCGAGCATCGTGACAGGTGCGCTCGACCCCGACGGCCACGCGATCGTCGTCGCCATCGATCCGGCGGCACGCGGTGTCGGCGCACTCGCGATCACCGTCACCGGTTCGGTGACCGACCTCGCAGGCAACGTGCTCACCGAAGCGCTGACGACCGAGCTGTCGCTCGCCGCGTGGAATGTGCCCCCCGTCGATCGCGGCGTCGCCGCCGACTCGCCCTCGATCGCGATCGCCGCGACCGGCGAGGTCACCGCGGCATGGCTGGTCGGCGTACCCGGATCGCGGCTCGTGGCGGTCAGCCGTCACGAGCGTGGCGCGTGGGTCTCGCTCGGTACTCTGCGAGGCACGGCCGACGCGTCCTCTGCATCGGTCGCACTCGACGCATTGAACCGCCCGGTCGTCGCATGGATCCAGGGTGGCCAGGCCCAGACCGAACGCTGGGACGGAAACGCCTGGGAGTGGCTCGCCTCTCCCGGCGCGGGCACCACGGTCGCGCTCGCGGCGGCACCAGCGGCCGATCCGGTGATCGCTGTCGTCGGTTCGGTCGTCTCCGTGAAGAAGCTCGTCACCGATACGTGGGTGCAGGTCGGCGGCGATCTCGCGATCGCGGGCACCCCGGTGGGCGAACCTGCACTGGCGGCGACCGTCGGCGATCGGATCGCGATCGCATGGGTCGAGGACAGCGGCGGATCACTGCGGGCGACGGCTCACCGGTTCGCGACCAGCTGGACGGCGATGACTCCGCTCGCGCTCGGCAGCGCGACGTCACGGATCAGCATCGCTGCTCGTGGTCCGACGGTAGCTATCGCGTGGGAGCGCTGGGATCGCTCCTACGGCGTGTATGCCGCGATCGCGAGCGGTGACGCGACGACGACCTGGACCGCGCTCGGTCGTCCGCTCGACGTCGATCAGCCAGGCGATGCCGTCGCACCGGCGATCGGGCTCGACGTCTCGGGTGCACCGATCGTCGCGTGGGAGGAGCTGATCGAAGGAACCCAGCGCGGTGCGATCGCCCGCTGGGACGGCAGTGCGTGGCGAGTCGTCGGCGGTCGGACGTGGATGACCACCGAGAGCCAACCAACCCGCACGATGCTCGCGCTCCACGAAGGACAGGCGCCCGTCGTCGGCTGGAGCACCGGCGGTGTCGTCCACATCGCGCACCTCAATGGCCCCGCCCTCGGCGGTCCCGGCATGTCCGCGCGCACCTCGATCGCCGGCTGCACCGTGAACCCGAACACGCCACCCGCGCGTGTGATGCTGACTGGCTGCTTCACGCTCGCCTCCGCAGGCAAGCCGGTACCGCATGCCGGCCTCGTTCCCTACGACGTCAACGCGGAGCTGTGGACCGACGGCACGAAGAAGCGCCGCTGGATCGCCTTGCCCGATGGTGCCGCGATGACCTCCGCCGCGAACGGGAGCTGGGTCGGCCCGGCCGGCACGATGATGGTGAAGGAGTTCGCGATCGAGACGACGCCCGGCGACTCGTCGACGCGCAAGGTCGTCGAGACCCGGTTCTGGATCAATGATCCGACCAACGGCTGGATGGGAATCACCTACCGCTGGCGCCAGGACGGCCTCGATGCCGACGTCCTCTCCGACCAGGCCGTGACGGTTGCGTGGCCGCTCGCCAACGGCGGCTCGTATTCGCACTACTACCCGAGCCGCACCCAGTGCCGCAGCTGCCACCACTCGTCCTTCGGGCCGATCCTCGGACTGCGCCCCGAGCAGCTCACGCGCATGTTCGATTACAACGGCATCATCGCGGAGCAGCTGCCGACGCTGTCGCAGCTCGGCATCGCTCCGTCGACCGCGGGCACGCCACTCCCATCGCCGCACGATCCACGCGAGACACCGACGAACCGCGTCCGCTCGTACATGGCGGCGAACTGCGCGCACTGCCACAACGCGAGCTACATCTCGATCAAGGACACCCGGTTCACCACCCCGCTCGCGCAGACCCGGCTCTGCGAGGTGATCATCCCCGGTGACCCGGTGAATTCACGGCTGCACCAGCTCGTCACCACGCGCCCCGGCATGCCGGCGCTCGGTACGCTGATCGTCGACCCGCTCTCCGCGGACCTCATCAGCACCTGGATCACGCAGATGACGTCGTGCCCGTGAATCTCACCCGCCGCGGACCTCGAGGAGGATGACGCTGACTGCAGGGGCCGCGGCTGACGATCACACCGTCGCGCGGCCGAGGGGCGACTCGCTCCAGTGCGCGAGCAGATCCGCCGGATCGCGATACACCGCCACCGCCCCGCCGAGCTCCTCGATGCTCCAGCCGCCGCTGGTCACGCCGATCAGATCGACCGACGCGCCGCTCGCCGCTTCGAGGTCATACGGCGTGTCCCCGATCATCACGGTCCGCGAGCGGTCGACCGGCAACTTCGCCACCGCAGCCTCCACGATCTCCGGATCCGGCTTCGATTCCTCGACGTCGCTCGAGGTCGTCTTGATCTCGCAGAGATCCACGAGCTCCGCGATCTCGAGCAACGGCTTCAGCTCTTCGGCCTTCGCGGCACTCGCGATCGCATACTTGTAGCCCTCCGCGCGCAGGCGCAGCACGAGCTCGCGTGCGCCCGGCAGTGGCTTGACGTGCTGCAGCCAGTTCTTGCGAAACAGCTCCGCGCGCGCCTTGCCGATCTTCTCGTTCTCCTTCGTCCCGCGCGCGGGCCCGCCGACCTCGGCGATCAATCGGTCGCCGCCCATCCCGATCATCCGGCGCGCGACCGGATACGCGACGTCGAACCCGTGTGCCGCGAGCACCTCGACCCACGCGTGGGCATGCGCGTCGTTGCTATCGACCAGCGTGCCATCGACATCGAGCAGAACGGCATCGTATCGGTGCATGAACAACCGTAGCGTTGATTCATCACTCGTCCACTGCTGCTCGGTAGCCCCCCGCCACTACGTAGCTACTTCTTCGTCCAGCGATCGAGCCAGGCGAGTACCTCGTCGTGCCAGAGCTTGCTGTTCTGCGGCTTGAGGACCCAGTGGTTCTCGTCGGGGAAGTGGATGAACTTCGACGGGACGCCCTTGCGCTGGAGCGCGGTGAAGGTCGACATACCCTGCGTATCGACGACGCGGAAGTCGAGGCCGCCGTGGATCACGAGGGTCGGGGTCTTCCAGTTCTTCACGTGGTCGATCGGATTGTGCTTGGTGTAGTTCTCGGGCTTCTCCCACGGGAGGCCCCCGTGATCCCACTCGGGAAACCACAGCTCCTCGGTGTCGTAGTAGGCGAGGCGCTCGTCGATGTTTCCGTCGTGGCAGACGAGAGCCTTGAAGCGATCGGTGTGACCGTTGATCCAGTTGATCATGAAGCCGCCGTACGAAGCGCCGAGGGCGACGACGCGATTCTTGTCGAGGTAGTTGAACTTGGCGAGCGCGTGATCGAGGCCGAGCATGAGGTCCTCGTAGGGAGCGCCGCCCCAGTCCCCGCTGATCGAATCGGTGAAGGCCTGGCCGTAGCCCGTGGAGCCGTGAAAATCGATGAAGATTGTGGCGTAGCCGCGGCCGGCGTAGGCCTGCGGATTCCAGCGGTAGTGCCAGTGATCGCCGAAGCTGCCTTGCGGGCCGCCGTGGATCAACATGGCGACGGGGGCCCTGCCGCCGGTGTAGCCGGCGGGCTTCATGACGTAGCCGTGGACCGTCTCGCCCTTGGCGCCCTTGAACGAGAACTGCTCGTAGTCGCCGAACTGGATCTTCTTGAGGCGCGCGTCGTTGAAGTGCGTCAGCTGGCGCATGTCAGACCCGTCCGGCTTCACCGTGAACAGCTCGGCCGGCATCTTGAGCGTGTCGCGGACGAACACGAGGCGATCGCCGGCGACGCGACTGCCGGTGTTGGTACCCTTGTCGACCAGGAGCTTCTCCTTGCCGGTCGCGACGTCGATCGAGAACAGGGACTGGTTACCGACGTTCGCGGTGTCCGTGTAGATCGTCCTGCCGTCGGCGCTCCACTCGATGCCGCCGACGGAGCGGTCCCACGCCTCGGTGAGGACGCGGGTCTTTCGCGTCGCGAGGTCGATGATCGAGAGGCGCTCGCGATCGGCCTCGAACACGGGGCGCTTCATCTGGCGGAGCGCGAGTGACTTGCCGTCCGGCGAGAACACGGGCTCGAAGTCGTAGGCCTTGTTGTCCGCGGTGACGTTGACGGGCTTGGTGCGACCGTCGACCGGAACGAGGAAGACGTCGGTGTTGGTCTGGTAGGCGTTCGCCTTGCCGCTGTTGCGGATGATGAAGGCGATCGTCTTTCCATCGGGCGAGATGTCGACCTCCTCCATGCCGCCGAACGGATGGGTCGGCGCGTCGGTGGTCTGCGCCGGCATCAGGTCGCGTGCGTCGTTTGCCTTGCCGCCGAGCTCGGGCGGCGTCCAGACGAACAGGTGCGAGTACTTGCCGTCCTCCCACTGGTCCCAGTGGCGGAACAGGAGCTGCTCGTAGACCCGCGCCTTGACCTTGGACTTGGCCTTGTCGTCGTCGTGCTTGATCGAGTCGGCGAGCGACTTCGCGCCCGGCCAGACGTCGATCGCGAGGACCAGCCGCTTGCCGTCGGGGAACAGGTCGTAGCCGTTGATGTCGGTGCCGAGCTTCGTGATCTGCTCGGCTTCGCCGCCACCGAGCGAGATCCGCCAGACCTGCGAGCTGCCGCTGCGCGACGACATGAAGAACAGAGATTTCCCGTCGGGCGACCACTGGGGATCGGTGTCGTTCTCGGCGTGGGTGGTCAGGCGGCGGGTGGTTGCACCATCGACGGTGGCGACCCAGATGTCGAACCGACCGCGGTTTGCCTCGTAGTCGGTGTCGCGAACGCTGAACGCGACGGACTTGCCGTCGGGCGACACGACCGGCGAGCCGACCCGCTGCATCGCGAGCATGTCGTCGATGGTCAGGCCCTTCGCCGCCGCGGGTGTGGTGATGGCCAGCAACGAAACAACGAGAAGCGGCATCTTCATGGGAGCGCACTATGCCTGTTCGCGAGGCGCACCGGTGCTGACCGATCCGACGATCGATCGATCGAGGGTCACACGGTGACGGCGCGACGCTCGCGTACGATGTAGTGCACCACCGCCGCGAGGCCGAGCACCGCCGCGACGATCGCCACCGGCAGCGCCCACGGCGGCTCGGCCACTGCGACCGCACACGCGACGAACTGCGCGATCGTCGCGGCCTTGCCGATCGCATCCGCGTGCAGATGACTCGTGGGCTGCTTGCGCGCGAGGTACACGACGACGAGCGGGACCAGGACGATCTCGCGGGCCGCGATCAAGCCGATCAGCACAGCGTCATGCGTGTGGACCCAGATCGTCGCGAGCACCACGACGACGAAGATCTTGTCGACCAGCGGATCGAGCCAGCCGCCGATGTCGGGCCGCGTGTGCCCGCGCCGCTGCATCCAGCGCGCGACGTTGCCGTCGAGGGCATCGGTGAGCGCCGCGATGACAATGAGCGCCACGCTCCACGCCGCGTTCCCGTACGTCTGCGTCAGCCCCACCGCGATCGGGAGCCTCGAGAGCGTGAGGGCGTGAGCGAGCCACATTCCACTCACCATTCCATACGAAGCCCTCGCATGCTCGCCTCTGGAACGACCAGCAGGATCTGGGCGCACACGGTCAACACGCTGACGATGTGAACTCCGCGAACTTGCGTGCTGGGCTGCGCGCACGTGCGTTGCACGACAGGGCCAGGTGCGTCCAAGAATCCCTGGTCTGATTGCCGGTGCCGCGGTGACCGCCGGTGCCCTCGCATTGGGTCTCCGCAAGCGCCGTCGCACGCTCCGACGACGGGCTGTGCTCGGGGAGCTGCACTCCGCCCTGGAAGTCGACGCCCTCCACGCGGCCAAGGTGGAGCGGATTGCGCGCCAGCTCGCCGGGCGCCCCACGGATCGCCCGGTGTCGCTCCGCAAGCAGGCGCCGCCGCACCAGGTGCCCAAAGCGCACGATCTGCGCCGTCACGACGACAAGATCGATATCAGCGACCTGACCTCGATCATCGAGATCGATCCGGTGACGCGCACGTGCACGGCGGAGTCCGGTGTCATGTTCTGCGACCTCGTGGCGGCGACGTTGCGTCATGGCCTCGTGCCGATCGTCGTGCCCGAGCTCAAGACGATCACGATCGGCGGCGCCGTATCTGGCTGCTCGATCGAGTCGATGTCGTACAAGTACGGCGGTTTTCATGACACCTGCCTCGAGTACGAGGTGATCACGGCGCGCGGTCAGGTCCTCACCTGTACGCCCGAGAACCAGAACAGCCTCGTGTTCCAGATGATCCACGGCTCGTTCGGCACGCTGGGGATCCTGTCCAAGCTGAAGTTCCGGCTCGTGCCCGCGAAGCCATTCGTCCGGGTCGAGTACGAGAAGCACGAGACGCTCGCGGAATATCGCGCAGCGATCATGCGCCACTACCAGACGAAGGACGTCGACTTCATGGATGGCATCATCCACTCGCCGCGCGAGTACGTGCTATCGGTCGGCCAGTTCGTGGACAGCGCTCCGTACACGTCTCGCTACGACTGGCTCAAGATCTACTACCAGAGCACGCAGACGCTCACCGAGGATTACCTGGAGACGGAGCACTACCTGTTTCGCTACGACCGCGGTGTCACCAACGTGCACCCGAAGTCATGGATCGGCCGGCTGCTGCTCGGCAAGGTGATGCACTCGGGGACCATGCTGCGCGCCGCTGACAAGCTGCACTTCCTGCTCGACGATGACAAGCCGGACATCACGCTCGACGTCTTCGTACCCATGTCGAAGGTGGAGGAGTTCCTCGCCTGGTACGAGCGTGAGGTGGGCCACTTCCCGCTGTGGTGTGTGCCGTACAAGCGCGTTCACGACTACGAGTGGATCGACGAGCGCTTCTACGCCGGTATGGAGGACGAGCTGTTCCTCGATCTCGCGATCTACGGCATGAAGCAGACGGACGAGACGAACTATCACAAGCTCATGGAGGACAAGCTCCGCGAGCTCGGCGGGATCAAGACGCTCATCGCGCACAACTACTACTCCGAGACCGAGTTCTGGCAGACGTTCAACAAGCCGAACTACGACAAGGTCAAGGCCATCACCGATCCCCACAACCTGTTCCGCGACCTCTACACGAAGACGTGCAGGGCCGCGATGGGCCGCGAGGACTGAGCTGTGCGAAAGTTGCGACGTGGCTCACGTCGTCGCGACCATCGTCCTGATCGGCATTCTCGCCACACCAGCTGCCGCGCAATCTCCGCGGGCGGGCGGCCCCGCCCCGTCGGGCGACCAGCCCACGCGCGTTGCTGCGGAGATCGCGGTCGGCGGTAACCTGGCGCGTGGATTCGTCGACCGCGAGCTCGTGACGGCACGCGGGATCTTCGAGGCGTGGTCGGGTAAGTGGGGGGGCTACTTCCAACCGTACTGGCTCTACGGCCGCGTCGGAACGCCGATGGGGAAGATCACGACCGACAACGAGGTCTACGCGCGAACCGGCGTGTTTCGCTCGCTGGTGGGGCCGTGGTTCCTGTACGGCGTCAATGCGTACGACCGCAGCCTTCGCCGAAGATCGCGCATCGTGACCTGATCGGCGGCGGCGCCGGCGTTCGGCTGTGGCAGTGCGGACCGAGCTCGCTGCTGACCTCGGTCGGCGCGCTCTACGAAGGCGCGGACTACAAGGACGGCGCGAATGACAGCCCGATGCTCCAGGACGGAACGATCGCCCGCGGTGTGCGCGAGGTCGGCCGCTGGAGCGTCCGCCTCTACGGCCGCTACAAGCTGGCCGGTGGCAGGCTCTCGGTGACCCACGACGTCATCGTGATCCCCGCGTTCCGTGATCCTGGCGCCGATTACCGCGTGCTGATGTTCGGAGCGATCGAAGCACCTATCGCCAAGGGCTTCTCCGTTCGCGTCCAGGCCGATGCAACCCGTGAGGGGACCGGCATCATCGTCGCCGGGACGAAGCAGGACGACCTGGCTGTGTCGTTCGGTCTCGCCTACAAGGCCGAGTGGTCGGGCACACCGGTGCCCACCCCTCCCCCCTGACCTCGGTCAGCGATCGAGCAGTCGAATCAGTCCATGCCGCGGCAGATCTGCGGCTCGTCGGCATCGCTGCCGTTGAGCGTATCCAAGCGCTGCTTGCGCTCGTTCTGCTGGCGGTTGGGCTGCTCGGAGCGGTTCTCGCGGGTCTGCTTGTGGTCTTGCTGATCGCGCATGGAGTCATGCGCTGCAATCGCTGTGCTCGGTCTTGACGGGGATTCGGGCGCTCGCGCGCCGTACTTCCAGCGTGCGTGGACGCCCGGTGGGTGAGGCTCGCTCGGGGCGATTCCGCCGCGGAGTGGATGGAAATCACGTTCCTTGGCTCGGGGAATCGAGCTTGCACAGGTGCGCGACACATTCAAAAGGAGAGACTTCAATGAGGATCAAAGCTCTGGTGTTGGCGGCAGCATTTTCGATTCCGACGATTGCGTCGGCGCAGGATACGAAGAAGACGGATACGACGGCGACTGACAAGTCGATGGACAAGTCCACGGAAAAGTCCACGGCGAAGCTTGAAGGGGATGACCTGAAGATCGTGGCGCACCACAATCACGTCAACCTGATGGAGATCAGCATGGGCAAGCTCGCCCAGAAGCGCGGCACCGCGAAGGTGAAGAAATACGGCGCGATGCTGATCAAGGACCACACGGCCGCCAACAAGCAGGTCAAGGCGCTCGCGAAGAAGAAGGGCGTCGCGACGATTCCCGAGGACGTGCCGGCGAACGACACCGAGAAGAAAGAGCACGACGATGCGATGGCGGCGATGGACCGCATGAAGACACTCAAGGGTGCGGAGTTCGATCGGGAGTTCCTCACCATGATGGCGGCAGATCACGACAAGGAGATCGCTCGCATCGACACTGCGATGGCCATGGTGAAGGACCCGGACCTCACGACGTTTTTGCGTAACGTCAGGCCGACGTTGCAACGCCACGCGGACACTGCTCGCGACCTGCAGAAGAACACCGAAGTCAGCCGCAAGTAATCACGACCGCGCCCGAGACGACGGGGCTCACGACGGGATCGAGGCCCTCCATCGAGGCGCCCGATGCCGTCGTTGCCGTTGAGGGAGCCCGTCCGGTGCGCGCCCGAGGCATGATGCTCGGTTGCACTGCGCCTCGACGGAACACTCCGCCGGCTCGAACAGCTCCACGTAAACCGAGACCGGCACGGAACCGAGGCCGCCGCGGCGACCGCCGTCATCGTCAACACCGACTCGGTCCCAGAATCCGCGACGCTCACTGTCGATCGCCCGTTCGTGTTCTACATCCGCGACATCCCGACCGGCACGATCCTGTTCGTCGGCCGTGTCCTCGATCCGCGCTAGCCGCCGGTGAGCAGCTTCTCGAGCTCCGCCTCGTCGATGACAGTGACGCCGTTCTTCTGGGCGGCCTCGAGCTTGGTCTTGCCGGTATCGGCGCCTGCGACCAGATAATGCGTCTTCTTGCTGACCGAGCCAGCGACCTTCCCGCCCGCCGCCTCGATCCGCTTCTGGACGTCTGCGCGCGCCTGGTGCAACGTCCCCGTGACGACGAGCGTC
>JACCQV010000576.1 GCA_013813945.1 Deltaproteobacteria bacterium
GTTCACGGAGGACGGGCTGCGGGTGATGCGCGCGGTGCGGTTCGCGGCGGTGCTCGAGTTCGAGCTCGATCCAGACACCGAGCGCGGCATCGTCCCTGCGTTGCCGTCGCTCGCGAAGGTCAGCAAGGAGCGGATCTCCGACGAGCTGCACAAGCTGCTATTGACGCGGCAGCCGTCGCGCGGCCTCGCGATCGCCGAGCGAACCGGCATCATCGCGCTGATCCTGCCGAGGCTCGCCGCCGCGTTCGATGCCTGGGGCGCCGCGCGCGGGGGGCGATCCGCAGTGATCGCGGCGTGGCTCTCGCGCGTCGATGCGGCAGCACCCGAGGTGCGGCTCGGGGCATTGCTCGTCGAGCTCGGCGATCCCGGCTTCGATCCGCACCACCGCGATGCACTCGCGTTCGAGCGGGTCGACACCGTGTTGCGCGCGCTCAAGTTCTCGAATGCCGAGTCGAATGCAGCGGCGCACCTCGTCAGCATCGCGCGCGCCATCGAGCTCGTGGATCTGACCGCGCCGCAGCTGCGCAAGCTGTTCTCGCTGATCGGCCGCGAGTACGCGCAGCAGGCGATCGCGCTGTGGCGGGCACACTCGCCGGCGCATCCCGGCGTGCTTGCCGAAGCCGAACGGATCCTGCGCGAGCGCCATCCTCTCTCTCCCAAGGATCTCGCCGTCACGGGCAAGGATCTGATCGAGGGGCTCGCGCAGCCGCCGGGCCCGGGGATCGGACGGATCCTCGGCATCCTGCTGTCGCGCGTGATCGAGGATCCACGGCTCAACACCCGCGAGCAGCTGCTCGAGCTCGCCCAGCGTGCGGAGCTCGAAGGCGCCCGGTGACGCTCGCGCGCGACGAGAAGCTCGGCCTCGCGATCGCTGCGCTCGTCGGTGTGGCGGCCCTCGCGACCTTCGCCTACCGCCAGACCTGGTCCACGACACCGCCCGCGCCCGAACCCCCGCCGGCTGCCGTGGTGATCGACGACCAGGACGCCCGTGACGGATTCGCGATCGAGCTCGCGGAAGCATTCGCGGCGGATCGCAACGCGGCGGACGTCACCGCCGACCGAACCACGCTGCGAGTGAAGTGGGAGATGTGCTCGAAGCAGATGCTCCAGCGGCTGCTCCACGACGACGAGAACTTCCAGGTCAAGAATATCCGCGCGGCGAGCGGGCTCTCGGTGAAGCGCCTCCAGTCACATGGTTTCAAGCGCATCGAGTGCGACGATGGGCGCAAGAACCTCGATCCCGCCGTCCAGAAGCTGTAGCGGCTAACCGAGAATCGCGAACGCATCGACGACGAGGGTCCGCGCGCCACGGCCGCCTACGACGACGCGCGGGAGATCGAGCCGCGTGATCCGACCATCGAGGTCGACGATGAGGTGCGAGACGCGACGCAAGAGGTTCGCGAGACCGGCACGATCGGGCTCGGGATCGCCGGCACGCGAAGCGACCACTTGCCGCGCGAGGTTCTGGGCATCGATCAAGCGCAGCGGCGCCGGCGCGGCGGCGATCCGCGTGGCGCCCGGCGTGTCGAGCACGACGGTCCAGCCGAGCGCCGGGAGCTGGAGCAACGACACCGTGACCTCGCGTCCCGCGGGTGGCGATTCGCGGACGATCACCGCGGCGCCTTCGGACGTCGGCTTGTTCGCGGCCGTGAGGACGGCGGTGAAGGCGTGGCGCACGAGGGCATCGCTCGAGATGCCGCGCTCGACCGGACATCCCGCGGGCTCGGTCGGCAGGTCGTGGCCCCACGGCTTGAGCTCGACGGGATATCCCGCGCGACGCGCGAGCTTGACCGCGGCCGACGGAGTGGTCGCCACCGCCTGCCGCGTGATCGGGACACCGTACGCGGCAAGCAGCACCTTGGTCTCGTGATCGCCGAGGCGGCCGTCACCGAGCTTGGCGAGCTGGCGGCGCAGGCGGTCCTCGTCGATTGCGAGCTCGGCAGATGCGGCGTTCGGAGCGGTACCGAGGCCGACGGCGATCCGCTCGGCGGCGCGTCCGAGGATCGCGACGGCACCGAGCGCGGGCCGGGCACCATGCAGCACGATCGCATCGTTGGCGAGCTCACCGCGCGCGGCGACCGGGACGTGAAGACCGGGCAGCGTATCGCGTGGCGGGCCGAGATCCGGATCGTAGAGCACGACGTCCGTCGGCTCGTCTCCACCGATCACCGGCGGCCGCGTACCCAGCAAGTCCGCATCACTCGCGAGCACGAGCGCCTGTGCCTCGAGCCAGGAACCGGGCGGTGCGACCACGGCAGCTCGTGGGCCGGCGGGCATGCCGAACCGGACGAGCATCACGACTGCCTCGAGCCACGCATCGACGTCATGCGCGAGCGCGGCACCATGCGCGCGCAGGTAGGCGAGGGCGGCCGCGCGCTCGACGGCAGCGCGCCCCGATCCGCGCGGTGACGGCGCGAGCAGGCAGACCGGACGTCCTGCCTC
>JACCQV010000605.1 GCA_013813945.1 Deltaproteobacteria bacterium
CAGAGGCGCAGCGCCGCCAGATGATCGCGCAGCTCGAGAGCCACGCGACCCTCGCGCTCGCAGCGCTCGACATGAACAAGGTCCAGCTTGCCGCCGAGTACGCGCGCAGGCTGACCGAGCAAGAGAACACGCTCCGGATATCCTTGCCGCGCGAGCAGGAAGCCGCACGCGTTCGGTGGGCAGAACAGCGCACGCTCGTCGACACGGCGCACACGACGGCCATCGCCGATATCGATCGCAACTGCGATGCCGAGATCCGGACGGTCACCGCGAACAACCGACGTCTCGCGCAGCAGGTGCGGACCAACCCTGCGCAGGCCGCGCGCACCGCGATCCAGCTCGGCGTCGCGGACTGCCGGCGCTACACCACGACGTGCAGGCAGAACGTCACCTCGATCACGAACAACGCCAACCAGCGCGCGACCGCGCTGCGCGGCACGGGCCGTGATGCGGCCGCCGCACTTCGCGGTGGCGCACCGCGGGAAGCGGATCGCCAGGCCGAGCGCGACGCATGCGAGCGGCGCGCAAACGAGGCGATGCAGCGGTACGAGAATCAGGCGCGTGAGGTCGAGACCAAGCGCGACTCGGACGTGGTTGCGGAGAACACGAAGTACACGGATCTGAAGACCCGCCGGACCGCGTCGGCGCTCCAGACCTCGGAAGCGATCATCCGCGACGGCGTCGCCTACGCCGCGCGGCTCGAGGAGCAACTCGCCGGTCTCCTGCTCGAGATCGAGGCGCTTCGGACCGACGGCAAGCGGCTGGCGGGTGAGCGCCACGTCCACGATTGCAACCACATCACCAACGAGATCAACCTCGAGTTCCAGCACCTCGAGTTCCAGCTCAACGAGGAGCTGCGCCGGCTGCGCGAGCAGAACGCCGAGTCGGTGGCGTCGCTCGGCACGATGACCGAGCAGCAGAAGGTCACCGCTCGCGCGGACATCACGCGCGCGCGGGATACCGCGGTCCGGAACATCACCAATGCTCGGCAGCAGGACCTCCAGCACCTCGCGTCAGAGCTTACCGACGCACATCGCGTGATCGACCAAGGTGTCGCTCTGCTCGGCGAGACGACCACGGCCTCGATCCGCGAGGTCTCGCGGATGGAGATCGAGTTTCAGCAGCGCATCCAGGGCGTGCGCCAGCGCCTCGAGCTGCAGGCTGACATGGCTGCGAATGCGCAGCGCTCGACGGCGAGTGCCGTTCAACGCGACCTCGCGCAGATCCGCAGCCGGCAGTACAACGCGAGCGAGCGGGAAGCAACGGGCGCCGTCCCGACCGACACGCGAGCGAACCTCAACGCAGAAGCGACCGCGTTCACGGACCAGAAGGCGCGCGAACTCACTGCGGGCCAGCAACGGGAGGCCCAGCAGCGCGGGCGCGAAGAGCGGATGGGCACGGCGCGCGCGGCGATCTTGACCGCGCTCGAGCGCGGAATGGTCAGCAGCGACATGAAGGGGATCCTCGAGCAACTCGCCGGGCTCTCCCCGGCCGAGATCCGCGAGCTCCTCAGTGGTGAGCAGGGCGATCTCGTGCGGCAGGCGCTGAACAACAGCAACGGACTCTCCAACGATGACCGCGCCCTGATCACGTCGCTCGCTCAGGCCGGGACGCAGTCGGAAGTGCGCGCGCGGATCATCGGCTGGGCGTTCAACGGCAACGGCGGCGCGCTGTCCGGTGCGGGCTATGACGACGCGCTGTTCAAGCAGCTCGTCCGCGATCTCACCCCCGACGAGCGCCGCCGGATCGGTGCGCAGTACGAACGGATCCATAACCGGACGATCGACGCGGAGATCAACGACGAAGCGTTTTTCTCGCAGCAGAACAACCGGATGATGCACGCGTACTGGGAGAGCACCGGCGCCGGGATCGCCGAGGAAACCCAGCAGGCGGCCAGCCAGAGCAGCTACGTCGCGCAGATCTCCAACTTCACGCGCGAGCATCCGTGGCTGACGACCGGCATCGTCGTCGCGCTGCCCTTCCTCGCGCCGGTTGCCATCGCCGCCTACAACGCCCCGGAAGAAGTCCGTGGCATGGGCACCAACACCGAGCAGATGATCGCCCAGCGCGATCGGATCCGCGAGCTTACCCAGCCGCCGCCGGGCGCCTCTCAAGAAGAGATTGCACGATGCGAGACCCGGCGCGCGGCGCTGATGGGCGAGATCGACACCTATCTCCAGCGGCAACATCAGACGACGCTCGCGCAGATCGACTCGAACGAATCCGCGGATGAGTACAACCGCTGGTGGGGGACCGCGAACTCGAACCAGGCGTTCGGGGACATGCTCGACGCGAGCCGGCGCGGCGACTGGCGGACCTATCGCAACAACAAGGCAGCCTTCGGGATCGAGAGCACGGGCGGTAATCGAGCCTACCTGACCCAGGAGATGACCCGGGCCAGGCAACGCGGCGAGGTCCTCGACGATCCGAGCGATCCGAACAGCCTTGGCCGGTTCCTCGGCGCCCGCGGTCCTAATGGAACGTTCGAGTCATGGGTCATCGCGAACGTTCCGCAGCCGACCGATCGCTCGTATTTCCTCAGCGAGATCAAGCCGCCGGTGCAGCCGGGCGAACGGGGGTACGCGGACCAGACCGCGAATCGACTGCTCTATGCGCAGTTCGGTGGACGTACAGGGTGGGGTGACGATCGAGCGATGATCGAGGCCGAGATCGCGCGTCTTCCCGCCGAGCAGCAGCAGGAGGTTCGCGAGCGTTATGCCGCGCTCGCGGCGGCGCAAGGCCTGACCAACAACCCCGACTCGATCATGGCCCGGTACATGGGGCCGCTGTCGGCGTCGTACTGGTTTGGCAACTACTCGACCGGCAACATGGATGACGATCTGGAGCTGTCGTACAGCGGCCAGATCAGTCGCTGGACCGGCGGCCTCGTGGGCCAGGGCCGCGCGTACCACCAGATTCGCTACGACCTCGACAACGGCGCGGCGCTGACGCCTGACGCCATGCAGCAGCGCCGCGATCACATGCGGCGGTTCGACACGCAGTCCGGCCTGATGGGCACCAGCGGCATGGGCGCCGCCGGCGTGCTGGCCGATATGGAATACGAGCGGCTGAGCGAGGCGCATCGGCGTCTGCAGGCGGCCGGTCTCGGCAATCGCCGACTCGATTCGATCGACCCCTCGCAACTCACGACCGATCAGGTGGCTGCGTACTCCGAGTACATGTTGCGGTCGGCGACCTCTCAGCAATACGCGACGGCCGCGAACGCGGCGCAGGCGAACCTCGTCAACAACGTGATCACGATCGTGACCACGACGGTGACGATCATCGCGACCGTCGCGATCTCGATCGTCACGTTCGGAACAGCGACCCCGTTCATCGTCGCCGCACTCAGCGCGGCGGCGCTTGCCGCGGGCGTCGGCCTCGTCGCCATGGGCGCCAAGATGGCCCTCCTCGGCAACAAGTACAGCGGTGGCGAAGCCAAGATGGACTTCGCGGCGCTCGTGATCGACTCGATCGTCGCGGGTGTCACGGCGGGTCAGGGCATCAACACGTTCGCGTCGAACATCGTCGGTCGCCTCGGCATCTCCTCGCGCATCGCGCAGGAGGTCCTCAGCGAGCTGATTCGCGCGGCGGTCGAAGCCGGTGGCGATCTCACGAAGTTCCTGCTCGACGAGACGCTCTACACCGGCTCTCCCGCCGAGGTCCTCGCGAAGATCCGAGCCCGCACGATGCAGCTCGGCGCGCGAACGCTCGTCGGCGCGGGCACGAACGTCGTCGGCGGGAACGTCGGCGGTGCCACGGGGCCGATCCGCGGACGCACGGGTCGTTTGATCAACGACAACGTCGCGGTGCTGAACGCGCTGGCGACCACCGCGGTCGAGATCGATCCGAGCAAGCCGCTGGGCGAGCAGCTCTTCATCTTCGCGAATGCCGGCATCTCGGCCTACGGCGAGCAGCGCGCGGAGCGGCTCGGCGGTGGAATCGCGCAGCGCCGCTACGGCGACGGCGGGATGTGGAACCCGAGCACGTCGACGACGGATACGTCGACGCCGACGACGACGCCGACGACGACGCCAACGACGACGCCGACGCCGACGACGGAGGCGACGCCGACGCCGACGC
>JACCQV010000617.1 GCA_013813945.1 Deltaproteobacteria bacterium
CAGGCAGAGCTCAGGGCCTCGACGATGGTGATCAAGGAAGGCCGGACCGGGATTCCCGGGCTCTAGCGTCAGGGCTCGGCCGCGAGCTGCTTCGCGAGCTCGGGTGCCTTCAGCGTGTCATTTCCCACGAGCACGTAGCGCAGCTTCTTGTGCTTGTCGAACACGCGGAAGTGCGGCAACGCGCCGATGTCGTAGGCCTTCGCAACGGGCGTGAAGCCATCGCCGACGTCGACCTTTCGGATCAGCACGCGCGGCTCGTGCGCGACCTGGACCGCGAGCATGCCGCCCACGATCACGCATGCACCGCAGTGCTCGCCCCAGAAATCGACGACCGTGACGTACCCGGGCACCAACGCGGCGTCGACCTCGATCATCGCGCCCGGAACATTGAGCTGGACGCTCTTCGCAGGTTCCGGCGGCGTCGGTTGGGCGGGTCCGGCCTCGGGCGAACCGCACGCGGCGATCAGCACGAGCAGCGCACGGGTCACGGAGCCTCGGCGAGCTGCCGCGCGAGCCGTGCGACGTCAGCCCGTGCGAGCCCCGCATGGAAGACCTGCTCGAGCTGCAGCCGGTCACCGGAGACCAGCTCGCTGGCACCGAGCCGGATCGTCCCGTCGGTATCGACCGTGACCTCGACCAGCACGAGGACATCGCCCGCGCTCGCGGAGGGAAGATCGACGACTGCATAGCGCCCGAGGTGGCGGTTGCTGGCGGAATCCGACGACTCGCCCTCCCAGACGTCGAACTCGACGCGCGCCTGATCATCCTGCTTGGTCCCGAACACGCGGTGCTCGCGCGTCGGCACCACGGAGCTCTGCGCGATCACGGTCTCGCACTCGCTGTGGCCCATCGACATCATCAACCCACGCGCGACGACATCGATCAGGAGGATGCCTTCGATGGTGCCCTCGAGACGCGCGACCTCGAGCGCCGCTCCGATCGCGACGACCTCTTCGGGGTTCGGGATCTCCGTCGGCTCGCGACCGACCACACGCCCGATCTCGCGACGCACGGCTGGCATTCGCGTCATCCCGCCGACGAGCAAGATCTCCTGGATCTCCTCCTTGTCGCGGCCACAGCGTGCGAGTGCTTCCTTGATCGGCTGTTCTAGCCGGCGCATCAGCGGCGCCGACCACAGCTCGAGCTCGTCACGACGCATCGGCCGGCCGTACTCGACGCCCTTGCCCGACGGCAGCTGCACCAGCTCCTTGACGTGGACGTTCGCGCCCGCGGTTCCTGACAGCTCGTGCTTGGCGCGCTGTGCGGCGATCCGGAGACGCTCGACCGCAATGGTGTCGGTCGAGACATCGAATCCGCGCGACGTGCGGACATCGCGCACCAGGTTCTCCACGACAGCGCGATCGACATCGTCGCCGCCCAGGAAGGCATCACCGGTCGTCGCGAGCACCTCGAAGATGCCACCTTCGACGTCCACGGCCGCGACATCGAACGTGCCGCCGCCGAGATCGCAGACCAGGTACTTTCGATCCTTGCCACGATGCGCGCCATGACCGAGCGCTGCGGCGGTCGGCTCGCTGAGCAGGCGCATCACCGCGATGCCGGCGATCTGCGCCGCATCCTTCGTCGCCTGACGCTGGCCGGCGTCGTACCAGGCCGGGATCGTGATCACGGCGCGCGTGACGGGCTCCTTGAACTTCGCCTCGGCGATCCGGCGGAGCTCGCGCAAGATCAGCGCGCAGACTTCCTCCGGCGAGACCAGCTTGCCCGCGGACAGCGCGATCCAGGTGTCGCCATTGGGCGCCTCGATCAGCTCGTACGGCAACGTTCGCGCGAGCTTCTTGATCTCGGGATGATCGAACCGCCGGCCGAGCAGACGTTTGGCACCGAAGATGGTGAGGTCCGGGCTGTGATCGAGCCCCTCGCGTGCTCGTTCGCCGACGACCGGACCATCGGGCGAGAACCAGACGAGTGACGGCAGGGTCGTACTGCCTTCGGCCGTCGTCAGGATCCGTGGCGCTCCGTCCGCATCGATCACCGCCGCGACCGAGTTCGACGTCCCGAGATCGATCCCGATGGCGCGGCTCACTGGAACACCCTGAGCATCGCGTCGTGGTCAACGGGATCGTGCTTGCGGAGATGGTCGAGCAAGCGCGCGGCTTCTCGACACTGGTCGTAGTGGGCGAGCGCGGTCTCGAGCTGCGACGTCGCGAGCATGACCTCGCCCTTGCCGAGCGCCGCCATCGCGGACGCGACATAGTACAGCGAACGCAGCGGTCTGCTCCGCGGATACACGACCAGTGCGGCCGCGAGGACCTCCTGCGCGCTCCCCGCCTCGCCCTGGCCAAGCATCTGCCGGGCGCGCGTCTCGTACGATTCGCCGTCGTGCGGCACGGCCGGCCCGGAGTGAGGAGTGCCGGCAAGCACCGGTGGCTTCGAAGCTCCGCCGGATCGCGGCTTCGCCTTCGGTGCCGGCGTTCGCTCGGCGCTTCCAAGTTCGTCGAACCCCACGAGCCATCCCGGCGGCCCCTTGATGACGGAGCCCACGACGACTGCGCCAGTCTCCGCGACCAATGCTGCGCGCAGCCGGTCGTACGCTCGGTTCGACAGGATCGTCAGCTCCTCGGCGAGGTGCGTGATCGCCGGAGCCTTGCGGCGCGCGACGAGATCCGGATGATGCCGGCGCATCTGCGCCATCCACGCGCTGCGCACCGTGTCGGCGGATGCATCGTGTTCGACGCCGAGCACCTCGTGAACGGCAACCTGACGCATGCGCCGGAGCTCGGAGGTCAGGTGCTGGAACAGGCGGCGTTCGTCCTCGGGGAGATCCTCTCCGGTAAGACGCGGCGTCGTGGCAGGAGCAGCAGGCGCGACCGCCTCGAGCGGCACCTCGGTGCCGGCAGCCATCGCCTTGATGCGCGCGAGCACGTCGCCGGTGAAGCCCACGAGCTCGATCTCGATCCAGGTCTTTCCGGTCTCGGCGTTGCCGGCGGTACCTTCAACCGGCGAGGACTTCTGCACGGCGCCATCGATCGCGATCGTGACGCCGTTCGGTAGCTCGAGCCCGAGGGTGATCGGCATGCCGATCGGCGCCGGGAACGGCACCTTCATCGACAGCAGGTTTCCCTTGCGGAGCTTGCGCGTATAGAACTGCTCGACTTGATCCCAGGTGGGGCAACGGACGTGCAGCGTGCGTCCGGTCGCCATCTACTTGCCCTTCTTTGGCTTCTCGGCGGGCTTGTGATCGGGATCCGGTACGAGCTCGATCGACTTCTGGATCACGGCCTTCTTCTTCGCGCGATCGAGCGGAATCGTCGATGCGTCGTCGCGCCAGTCCTCGGCGGTGATCTGTGCGAACGCCGGCTTGAAGCCATCCGAGAGCGCGCGGAGCTCGTAGTCGCGGCCTGCGACCGTCGGGAAGGAAACTCCGGTATTCGGGTAGCCGATCAACAACCAGACCTCGGCACCGGGGGGTGATGTCTCGATGTGGATCGGTCCTTCGCCTGGCGCGAAGTCCTTGGGCTCGACGGCGAGGTTCGGTGGTCGCGCGGGCAGCGGCTCGGCGAGACTCCGCCCGGTCTTCTTGTCCTTCGCGACAGCCTTGAGCGTCACGTTCACGGTCGCCTTGCGAGCGACACCGGTTCCGCTCCAGCTCGCGGGGACGACCTCGGTGT